>JAAYQR010000023.1 GCA_012519205.1 Candidatus Epulonipiscium sp.
CTGAGCCAGGATCAAACTCTCATGTTAATATCCTTTGCAAGATGATGCTTGCGTTTTGAAATCTTTTATACAATTCTTTAAGAATTGATGGGTTTGGTTTGTGCTGTTTAGTTTTCAAGGATCAATTCGCTATTTTGTTGACAGCGAAATCCATGATATCATATATTAAGCCACCTGTCAATATATTTTTTAAAATATTTTAAGGTTGATATCATAAATTGGCGGAGAAGGAGGGATTTGAACCCTCGCGCCGCTATTAACGGCCTACTCCCTTTCCAGGGGAGCCCCTTCAGCCGCTTGGGTACTTCTCCATATCTAAATATAATGGCGGAGAAGGTGGGATTCGAACCCACGGCCCCTTGCGGAGTCACTGGTTTTCAAGACCAGCTCCTTAAACCACTCGGACACCTCTCCACTTATTTTACCGCTCTTTCGGAGCGCTAATATAAAGTAACATATCTTAATCCTTATGTCAATATCTTTTTTGTTATTTTGTCGTAAGAAAAAATTGTAATATTGATTCCCCAATTATCAAATCGCTTGCTGTAGTGATTTTAATGTTTTCGTATTTTCCTTCTATAATCTTTACTTTATTCCCTAATCTCTCTACTAATATACCATCATCTGTTCCTAAAAAAGTATCTTCCTTAGCCTTATTATGTGCTTTGGTTATTATGTCTTTTTTAAATCCTTGAGGGGTTTGAATTGCCCATAATTTGTTTCTTTTAGGGGTGGCCTCTATATATCCATCCTCATCACTTACTTTAATTGTATCTTTTACTTTTACCCCTATGGCACAGGCTCCATATTTTCTTGCTCCCTCTATGGATTTTTTAATTTCCTCTTCTGATACAAAAGGTCTTGCTCCATCATGAATTAAGATAATATCTGTTTCATTAGAAATATTTTTCAACCCATTATATACGGATTCCTGTCTTTCTCTTCCTCCTACAACCAGCTTAATCTTTTTATTGAAGTCATATTGAAGAAGAATTACATCCTTGAAGTAATCCAAATCTTCTTTAGATATTACAACAATAATTTCATCTATTAATTTCGATTGATCAAATCTATCTATAGTATGAACAATAATAGGCTTATTCCCTATCATTAGATATTGCTTGCTGATTTTTGTGCCCATTCTTTTCCCCTGACCTGCCGCCGGGATGATAACTGAAGTATATTCTCTATCTTTCCCCATATCTCTCCCCTTTATATCTTGAAAAAACCCCAGAGTGTTACTCCAGAGTTCTTTCATCCCTTGTTTTAGTAAAAATCATTCTTCCTGCTGCTGTCTGAAGAACACTTGTGACTAAAACCTTAACTGTTTCACCAGTATAACGCCTTCCACCCTCCACTACAATCATAGTCCCATCGTTAAGATATGCAATACCCTGTCCATCTTCTTTTCCGTCTTTTATCACAGTTACCTCCATATCCTCCCCAGGAAGAACTACGGGCTTAACGGCATTAGCCAGCTCATTAATATTAAAAACAAATACACCTTGAAAATCTGCAACCTTATTTAGATTAAAATCATTTGTTACAATGATAGCATCCATTTGTTGAGCCATCTTCAGCAATTTACTATCAACTTCATCAATATCTTTGTAATCTGCTTCTACAATCTCTACAGTAATTTTAAGCTGCTTTTGTATTTCATTTAGAATATCCAATCCCCTTCTACCCCTATTTCTTTTAAGGGCGTCTGAAGAGTCTGCAATATGACGAAGTTCTTCCAAAACAAAGGTAGGAATCAATATTTTGCCCTCAATAAGTCCTGTTTTCAAGATATCTAAAATCCTTCCGTCTATAATCACACTAGTATCTAAAATTTTAGGTTTTGCAAACCCATGTTCATTGGTGGCGCAAAACTCAAACATCTTTATTTCTTCTTTTTTCCTTTGAACTATCGCATATCCTAGATATCCCAAAATGATATTAAGTCCTAATACAATCAGTGTACCTATAATACCATACTGAAGTACAGCAATCCCTAATAAATTAGCTACAATTAGTCCTATAAAAATGCCCCCAATATTAACGACTATTTCTTTTAAGGGCATATTAATGAAAAGGTCTTCTAGTACTTTCAATCTTCTTAGTATTCTTTCAGTAACCATAGATGATATTGTAATATAAGAAAAAATAATTACTAATAAGGTAATTCCTAAAGGAAAAATAAACCCTAGTTTCTGAGGTACTTGTCCAAAAAAATGTATCGGTTCTAGATATGCAGTATATAAAAAATCAAATAATAAGTAAAATAGACTTCCTAATATTGCAGAAAAAATTATTCTTAGTATTTTTTTCATTTTTTCACCCCCTCTTAGTATAAACAAATATTTACCATTTTAAACAGAGCTTATTTTAAAGAGTTTTTTAAAGTATAATATTATCATTCTTCTAATTTTAAACCCGGTACAGCATTTAAGTCAAGTCCATGGCGAATTCCTTTTATATATTTAAAGTATGCCGCAGAACCTATCATTGCAGCATTATCAGTACATAAAATATGGGATGGATATTGCAAAAATATGTTTTCTTTTCGACATACTTCATCCATGGCTTTTCTAAGGCCATTATTTGCAGAAACCCCTCCTGCTAATGCAATTTTATTTATCCCCTTTTCTTTTGAGGCTCTAACTGTTTTAGAAACCAAAACATCAATAACAGCCTGCTGGAAGCTAGCTGATATGTCCTTTTTGTTTATATCTTCCCCCATCATTTTGCAGCGATTTAAATGGTTTAATACGGAAGACTTTAATCCACTGAAGCTAAAGTCATAAGACCCCCCCTCTAGGTATGTCCTGGGAAAATCAATAGCACTGGGATTCCCTTCTTTTGCTAAACTATCAATTTTAGGTCCCCCGGGATAACCCAATCCGATTGCCCTTGCAACCTTATCATAAGCCTCCCCTGCAGCATCATCCCTCGTTTTTCCTATTATCTCATACTCACCGTAATTTTTAACATAAACCAAATGAGTATGACCCCCTGATACAATCAGGCATATAAATGGAGGTTCAAATTCTTTGTTTTCGATATAATTTGCGGATATATGGCCTTCTATATGATTTACTCCTATTAAAGGTTTTTTAACGGCAAAAGACATCGCTTTTGCTGCTGATAATCCTACTAACAATGCTCCTACCAATCCAGGACCATAAGTGACACCTATGGCATCTACACCATCCAAAGATATATGGGCCTGTTCTAAAGCCTCATGTACTACAGGATTAATCTTTTCCACATGTTTTCTAGAAGCAATTTCAGGTACTACCCCTCCATACTGCTTATGAAGATTGATTTGCGATGAAATTACATTGGATAAAACTTCTCTGCCGTTTTTTACAATTGATGCTGCAGTTTCATCACATGAAGTTTCTACTGCTAATATATATATATCCTTTTTAACGTTCATTTCGCAGCTCCTTTTAAATGTCAAATTCATCTATTGTTTCCCAGCCTAGGATTTTCCATGTATCATTAACTTGCTTCCTTAGGTAATACTCTAGATAATTATCTGTTTCCCCATTTGTATATTGAATCACTCTAATCCTAGATATGTTTGGATTTTCATCCTTATATTGTGCTGGAGTCTGTTTAATATCGATAATTCTAAATCCTTTTTCTTTATAATCCTCTACAAATACCTTCACTTTTTCTTGTTGAAGTTCTAGGGGATTGATATTCAAAAGTTCTGAGTCAAATAAATTTCTCTGAATATTTATTAGGGTTTCAACCTCCTCTAGTTTTGCTTTCCCCCCATATAAATATGATATAATCCTATTATTCCTTATTATTAGTTCATCTGGATTCTCAAATTCCTTGTTTTCAGAAGCCAATTCTATAATTTTATCGAATTCATTTAGCTTCTTTTCTTTTGAAATACTGTTGTTTTTATTAATATTAATATAGTAATAGTATGCACCTATACATATAAAAATAGCAACTATTGCCAACGTCTTCCTCATGTTTTCAACCTTTCCCCTTTACACCTTTTGTTATTATATTATAAAGTTCCGATTGCCGGTATGAACTTGCTCTATATTTATTATCGTCTTTTGTAGAAATATAAGTAGCGTTAAGTAATTTATTTATTAAGACTTGTGAAAGCATTCCCAAACTAATAAGCGGTATAAGAAACTTACTGCCAACCCACCCTAAAATAGGGGCATTCTTAATCAACTGGACCAATGATAAACCTACCCAAAATTCTATATATATATCCTTTTTTCCTTTCTTAAAAATCATATCTAGAATCCAATCCCCAATCGTAACAGCTAAGGCTGCCTCTCCTAGGGATGAGAATATCCAAATAATTAACATTAGAAGAATGGCAAAAGGAAAACCCACTATGGATAGGGTAAATATCAAAATAAGCGCAATGCCCATTAAATATATTACTAATCCCCTATATAAAACCTCCTTACTTTGACGAACTAAAAAAAATCCCTCTAAGAGAACCGTTCCCCTAAACAGAGATAAGAACAATAAACTTACTAACATCTGCAGAACAATTTTTATTAAGTTAAGTATAAACGGTGGAATATCATCTGTATAGTGAAGGAACAATGCCTTATTCCATTGTTTCTTAAAAATATTCAAGGTATTAAACATAGGCCCTACAAAACCCTTTATATTTGCATCTTGATGATATGCTGTTTTCGATGATATGGTTTTGATATCTCCTGTTATAATGGCATTTTCTCTTATATATACTTCCGCCCCATATGCATAGATATTACCATGGACTTCTCCATCTATCTTTATTTTACCATTAACAATATATAAACTTCCAGTATGTTCGCCTCGTATATGCACATTAGAGAACAAAAGGAGGGATTCTCCTTTTGTTCTCTTCTGCTGCACAATTTGTTTCATGAACTGCAACCCCGAAAGTTGCTCCTCTTCATCATCTAAAACTGAACCATATACAATAGATGCGGTTATTAATAAAAATAGAATCCCATATAGAATTCGGAACTTCCTCATAATTCTACCTTTTTCCTTCGGTAAATATAGTATTGAATACCTAAAAGAACAGTTAAAATAGATATTACAACTACCCTTAATGATGAAATCAGCGGCTTACTATAAATTAAAATGTCTCCTATCTCGTTTTTAATTTGATCAATGTAAGAAGATAAAACATAAGCCGTGGGTACTATAACTTTAGCCCAATGCCCTATATAAGGATTTTGTAGCATATATTCTAAAAAGGATTCTCTGTAAATAAACAATAATACCCCTATACCAAACATTAATGAGAATATTCCCCATACCATTGCTTTTATGGTTTCTAATGATGTTGTTTTTTTAGGCCTATAGTCTATTTCTATATTTTTAATTTTTTCCATTACCCCTACTTCAAAGTCTACTGGAGCCTCTATTGCCTTATCATTTTCCATTCCCTCAATAACCCTTTGATAAATAAAAAATTCTTCTTTACAAGAACTACATCCCACAATATGAGAATTTAGGTCTTTAGCCTCTCCCTTAGTCAGGGTGCCATCCATATATTTCATTATTAAATGATCTACCTTATTACAATTCATATGCTCCACCCTCCTTTGATTGAGTCAGATAATCCCTTAACATTCTTCTTGCTCTAAATATACGATTTTTGACCTTAGATAAAGGTTCATTTATTACATCAGATATTTCTTGATAAGACAAACCCTGCTGATGAAATAAAATAATTGGTATTTTGTACATATCAGGTAGGGAATTTAATGCATTCATCACTTCATTTGATTTTTCTTGTCTTATATATCCGTCTTCCGGCCCCTCCTCTGTGGAAGGCTCATAAATCATATCATCTATACTGACTGCAGTATATTTTTGCTTTCTTCTAGAATCTATAACTAAATTAGTAGTAATTCTTATAATCCAAGTAGAAAATTTATAAGTAGGCTCATACTTATCGAGATTGCGATACACTTTAATAAATACATCCTGTGCCAAATCATTAGCTTCCTCTGAATCATTAGTCATCCTGAGAATTATAGAATAAACTAAATTTTTATAGCGGGATACTAATTCTTCGAATATTTCTTTTTCACCTTGAAGGCAGCACTGAATAATTTCATAATCTTCCATACCATCACCGCCCATAAACAAACATAATATTAATTCACATACAGTATTTTGTAATAATAAATACGAATTTTATTGGTTAATGTCTGAAATAATTATACCATAGTCATTCGATTATTTCTTCACTAAATATCAGGTTCTTAACCATACCATCTTTGCCCAATCTTGTATTTGTAAAGATATTTAGTGCTATATCTAAGTATTCATATGGATTAGTTAGGGAAGGACTGTAATGAGTAAGCCATAACTCCTTTACATCCGCCTTATATGCTAATGTTGCAGCCTCAGAAAAAGTCATATGCTTATTTTTTTGTGCCTGAATTTTATCTTCTTCTGCCCCATACATTCCTTCACATATAAATAAATCTGCCTTGCAAATAGAGCCTATAAGATTTAAAACTGGTCTGCTATCTGTGCAGTAAGCAATTTTAATACCTTTCCTCTTATCTCCTAAAACCAAATCCGGTGTATAGATATTATCATTTACTTCCACATTCTTTCCCTGTTGAAGGTTTTTCCAAAGATAGGCGGGAATATTTAATTTAGCCGCCTTTTCCGGAATAAATCTAGGACGTCTTTCCAACTCTACAACATAGGCAAAGCAAGTAACCGTATGCTTAACTGGAACAGCTTTTATAAAAAGTCCTTTCATAATCTCAATTCTAAACTCATTTTGTAAAATCTCTTTTTCCGATAACTCTATATATTCTATTTCGAATGGTAATTCCTGTGCTATCACGGTTAATCCCTCTACAACTCTTTTAAGTCCCGTAGGACCAATAAGAGTAAGAGGCTTTTTTCTGCCTGAATTTCCAATAGTCAGGAGAAGCCCCGGTAATCCAGTAATATGATCCCCGTGATAATGGGTAAAACAAATAACATCGATTGTTTTAAATCCCCATCCTAACATTTTTAAACTTATTTGAGTTCCCTCACCACAATCTATTAAAATCTTTCTCCCATTATATCTAATAAGTAAGGCTGTAAGCCATCTATTTGGTAGGGGCATCATTCCTCCCGTGCCCAAAAGACAAACATCTAACATAAACTTTCTCCTTTTCACAAAGAATTAATATATAGTTTCTTTATAAATATTATAACCATAAATAGCTCTTAATTAAAGGCTCCTATAGAATTATAGATTTTTAATGAAGTAATCCTATATTTATGGTTGCTGCCCTTAAAAGATTACCCCTTGCATCTTCTTGTTTTTTATGATATTAAATAAGTAGTCTAAATGCAATGTGTTTGCATTTAGAAAATGATTTTTAACAAGGAGACTTTTATTATGAAAAAACTTCTGCCTATTATCATCTTAACTATTTTAACCTTATCTTTATATGGATGCTCAGCAAAAGATGCCCCTCCTAAAAATCAAACGGGAATCACAGTATATACTAGCATATATCCACTATATGATTTTGCTTCAAAAATTGGTCAAGATAAAGTTCACATCTATCTTATGACCCCTCCTGGAGCCGAACCACATGATTGGGAACCCTCTGCAAGACTCATGGCCCAAATGGAAAATGCAGATATCTTAATCTATAATGGTTTGGATATGGAACTCTGGATAGAAAAAGCTATCGCATCAATAAATAATCCTAATTTAACCATTGTAAATGCATCAAATAATGCAAAGCTATTGAAATTAGTTAAAGACAATCATGAAGATGGACGCAACCCTGTTCACGGAAATTATGACCCTCATATTTGGCTTAATCCCATTAATGCTATAGTTCAAGCTGAAAATATTAAAAATGCATTGGTTGAGGTAGATAGCGATCATAAGGACTTTTATGAAAATAACTTTGATGAACTGAAATCTCGTCTTGAGGACCTAGATGAAAGGTATAGCACTACGCTTTCACAACTTTCCAAAAAGGATATTGTAGTATCTCACGCAGCCTTTGGGTATTTGGCAAATAGATACGGATTAAACCAGTACCCTATTTCCGGCTTATCTCCTCAGGCAGAACCTACGCCTTCGCAAATGGCTGCGCTTTCAGATTTTATCAAAGAAAATAATATTGAATATATCTTTTTCGAATCTTTATCAAATCCTAAATTGGCTAATGTTATTGCTAAGGAAACGGGGACTAATATTTCTATTTTAAACCCTTTAGGGGGACTAACTCAAGAAGAAATTGATTTAGGAGAAGATTATTTTAGTATTATGGAAAAAAACCTAGTTTCTATAAAAAATGCTTTAGGAGAATAAATATGAGCCCTATACTAGAACTTACGAATGTATCCTTTGGATATGATAATAATTTAATATTAGAAGATATATCCCTATGCATCAATACGGGGGATTACCTGGGCATAGTAGGTCCAAATGGTTCTGGGAAAAGTACCTTAATTAAAATAATATTAGGATTGCTAAAACCAACTAGAGGAAGCGTTAAGTTGTTCGGGCAAGATATAAACCTATTTAAAGATTGGGGTAAAATAGGATATGTAGCACAAAAGGCTGCCTCTTTCAATGCTAGTTTTCCCGCCACAGTAGAAGAAGTCATAGCTGCTAATATGTACCCCCAAATTGGCTTGTTTAAACGAATTAAAAAAGAACATCTCCAAAGGGTTTATGATGTCCTTGAAGTCGTAGAAATGAAAGCTTACGGTAAGAGATTAATTGGAAACCTCTCCGGCGGACAGCAACAAAGGGTTTTTATAGCAAGAACTTTAGTAAGTTCCCCTAAAATTATCCTCCTAGATGAACCTACTGTGGGAATCGATATACAGTCACAAGACAGATTTTATAATCTTTTAAATGAATTAAGCACAAAAATGGGTATCACCATCGTAATCATTTCCCATGACATAGGTGTAATCACACAAAAAGTTAAGCAAGTAGCCTGCATGGGGGATAAAAAACTCATAGTACATAATAAATCCTCCGGTGAACCTCTCCCTAAAGTACTGACTAAAGTATATGGGGAAGGAATGGATCTGCTTCATCATCATCATTAACTTTTTTATAAGGAGTCGATACAATGTTAGAGCTATTACAATATGGTTTTATGCAAAGAGCTATGGTAGCTGGGATAATTGTAGGATTTTTATGTCCGCTTATCGGAATCTTCGTTGTTTTAAGAAGAATGTCCTTAATAGGTGATTGTCTATCCCACGTTGCCCTTTCCGGAGTTGCTGCCGGTATGCTTCTTAATATCTCACCTTTGGCAGTGACCCTTGTTTTTTCAGTTACTGCTGCCTTGGCAATTGAAAAGCTAAGAAAAAGCTATGAGAAGTATGCTGAACTTTCCATATCCATAATCATGTCCTTAGGAATCGCCCTAGCAGTTATCTTAATTAGCCTTGCTAAATCTATGACCTTTGATTTATTCGGCTATTTATTTGGAAATATAACAACAGTACTTCCTGCTGATTTGTGGTCAATTATAGGGCTAGGTATTGTTGTTATTGCAGCAATTTATCTTTTATATAAAGAATTATTTTATATATCCTTTGACGAGGAAGCCGCCTATCTATCAGGAATACCCGTAAAAGGTGTTAATTTATTTTTTGTAGTTTTGACAGCAATTACAATAACACTTTCCATGAGAATTGTGGGAATTCTTCTTGTATCTTCCCTAATGGTTCTCCCCGTTGCATCGAGTCTTCAAATTGCTCATAGTTTTAAACATGCTACTTTGCTGTCTATCCTGTTTGCACAGATTTCCGTTATCCTTGGAATTATTATATCCTATTATTTTGATTTAGCTTCTGGTGGAACTATCGTTATGATAGCTGTATTTATCCTTTTATCCACCTTCTTCATTAAAAACCTCAAAAGCCACTATATAAAAAGGAGCAAGGCCTAAATATTGCCTTGCTCCTTTTTATTCCTCTCAATGCACTTTTTGCAGTAACCATACAATTCAAAGTTATGATCCGTTAAAATAAAATCCTTGTTAACTAACTTTTTATCTATATTTTCTAAGGGACAAAAATCAATTATCTCTGACTTTCCGCAGTCCTTACATATAACATGGTGGTGGTGGCCGTGATTACAGATTACCTTATATTTCGAAGCCCGTCCATTCATATTAATTCTATGAATAAACTCAGTTTTTTCTAATATTTCCAGGTTTCTATAAATTGTAGAAAAATTGGTTTTGGGATACTTCTCCTTAGTCTTTTCATAAATTTGTTCTGCAGATAAGACGTGACCTTTATAACTTGCCAAGACCTCTAATATTGCCTTTCTTTGATTGGTCAATTTATAACCTCTTTGTCTTAAACTGTCCTTCATTTTATCCATATCCATCTTCTAACTCTCCTAAAAACAATGATACATTATATTAAACCACATTAAATAGGAAGTTTAAAGGTTTTAATCCACTTCTTATAACAATGCTGGCAAACGTCAAAGTCATCTTTTTGTCCATCTCTTTCTGAATTATAACCCCAAGTTTTTTCTATGTGAAGGTAATCCTCAAAATGATTGTGTATATCTTTCTCTATTTTTTCTCCGCATATATTGCAATATACTTCTTCTATCATCTCTTTTTCGACCGATATCATCTTATATTTTCTCATGCTTGCCCTCCAAGAAATCAATTTAATGCTGAAAAATCTTATTAATTGTCGAATTCCCTTATGTACATTATACCCTCCCCCCCTCTAACATGTATAGAGGTAAATTTTGATTTGATTTGTGGTTTTTGTAAAGAAAAAAGAAATACCCCAAAGGGCATTCCTATTTTCTTCTTGAACCTAACTTTTTACTTTCATGGATACTTCCTTTATGAAATCGATTTAATTTATTATATACTTTACCATGGATGGTATCCCCATCATATCTGCAATTTTTTTGTTTCTCCCCTGCCGGAACCCCTGTGAGTATTTCTATTCCTTCATCTATATGCCTTATGGGATATATATGAAAAAGCCCTTCTTTTACAGCTTCTATCACTTCATCTTTTAATACTAAATCCTTAATGTTTTGATAAGGTATTATTACCCCTTGATTTCCTGTTAATCCCCTAGCTTTGCAAGTTTTAAAAAAGCCCTCTATTTTATAGGAGACCCCTCCTATAGGTTGAATTTCACCTCTTTGATTTATTGAACCCGTTACTGCAATTCCTTGTTTTATCGGAACCTCACTCAAACTTGATAAAATTGCATATAATTCCGTACTAGATGCGCTATCTCCATCCACCCCATTATAATTTTGCTCAAAACATATTCTGCAAGAAAGGGAAAGTGGAAATTCCTGAGCGTAGGTTTGACCTAGATATCCTGCTAATACATGAACTCCTTTATCATGGATACTACCGCTCATCTCGGCCTCTTTTTCAATGTTTATTATTCCTGACTCTCCCATATAAGTTGTTGCCGTAATCCTAGAGGGTTTAGCAAATTTGTAATCTCCTGTATCTAATACTGCAAGACCATTAATCTGCCCTATTTTTCCCCCATCACAATCTATCATAATCAAATTATTCTTCATCATTTCTTCCATTTTCTCTTCATATAGATTGGAGCGTTTTTCTTTTTCTATAATAGCTTTCCTAACATCCTGAGATGTTACAACCTTTTTTTCTTCTATTTTTGACCATGTACTGGCCTCACATAATATTTCTACTATATTATTAAATCTAGTTGTCATTTTATTTTGATTTTCTGCTAATCTAGAAGCATATTCTGCAACCTTAGCAATAGCACCCGCATTAAAAGGAGGGGTTTTTTCCCTTTTACAAAAAGAATGAATAAATCTAGCTAGCATCTTAATATTTTCTGCTTTGTTTTCCATTTCTGAATCAAAATCCGCTCTGATTTTAAATAGCTTTTTAAAATCTTCATCATATTCATATAGCACATTGTATAAATAACTGCTACCCACTAAAACAACCTTCACATCTACTGGGATAGCTTCCGGCTTTAAAGAAGAAACTGCCGTAAGTCCAACAAGCTCTCTTAAGTTCTCTATACTGACCTCTTTAGTTTTTAGAACTCTTTTTAATGCCTCCCAGGACTGGGTATTATTTAGCACATCTGTCACTTGTAAAATCAAATACCCGCCATTTGCCTGATGGAATAATCCGGGTTTAATCTTAGTAAAATCAGTTCTCAGATTTCCAAACTCATTATCATATTCTATTTGACCTATTATTTTGTTATATGTCGGGTTAAAGTCTATAATGACAGGGGCACCTTTTGTTTCAGTATTATCTACAAAAAGATTGACCCTATATTTTACCACTACATCTTCTATATCTTTTTTTATTACAAAAGGTAATATAGATGCTACTTGCTGTTCCTCCACATCCTCCTCGTGATCTAGGAATTCTTGAATGTTTTCCAGTACATCTTCTTGAACAGCTTCTAAATGCTTTATCACCCTATCATATTCCTTATATCTTTCTTTTAAACAGCTAATATGATGACCTACTGCAAATAATCCTATTTTATAATCCAGGTCTTCTATCTTTTGCTTTGCCTTTTTTTCTATATCCCTTAATACTTTCATCGTCTCCGAAACTTCATCTTGTATTTCATCCGTAACTTCCGATAATTGTTCTTTTAATTCATCATCCAAACTTTCCAAATTTTCATCTTCGATGGCTTCTCCATCGACCACGGGCACAAAGTATATACCAGAATTAGTCATCTTGACCGCAAAACCTAATTCTTCTGCTTTATCCTTCATATTTTTTATTAATTCATCTCTTTTACTCTGATAAGATTTTATGATTTCAGTTTTTTCATTTTCATATTCCTCTGAACTAAAGGCCTTTGGAATATCTACTAACAAGTATTCTATAAGTTCATTCATATCATCTCTAAATTCTTTTCCTAATCCTGGTGGAAAACGAAGGGCTATCGGGTTGCCCGGTTTATTATAGTTATATACATAACACCAATCATAAGGAACTGCCTCATTAGCAGCAACCTTTTTAATATAAGATTTACCATAGCTGGTTTTACCTGAGCCCGTGGGACCCGACATATAAATATTATAGCCCCTCATTTTAATGTTAAGCCCAAACTCCATCGCCTTTACAGCTCTTTCCTGACCTATGATTCCTTCCATATAATCTAGTTCTTGGGTAGTTTTGAAATCAAATTCAGAGGGGTCGATAGTTTTTTTAAGTTCGGTATATTTTAATTCGGGAAACTTCCTCATATTTCCACTCCTTTCTCCATATTATTATATTCAATAAAACTATTTGATTTCCTTTTATTTTAGATTTATTTGCATTTTTTAGAGATATAGATAAAACGCCTTCTATGTTTAGAAGACGTTTTATCTAATAGGCTTGGCTAATTTTCTACAGGTTTTTCCACATTATAACCCCATCTTCCCCTGTATCCCGATAATATCCTTTTCTTACCCCTTCTGGTGTAAAACCTACTTTGGTATACAACTTTTGCGCCTTTATATTGCTTTGCCTTACTTCTAGGGTAAGACCTATAAGATCCCTCTTTTCTGCTTCTGTAATGATATTATCTATTAGATTAGTACCTATTCCCCGGTTCCAGTAGTTAGGATGTACTGCAATATTAGTTATATGACCTTCATCTATAATAATCCACATTCCTGCGTATCCCACAATATCAGTACCTGAAATTGCAACAATATAATATGCTAGGGGATTTTCATTCAATTCCTTTTTAAAGGAGTCTTTTGACCAGGGTATTTTAAAACATACTTTTTCTATCTCGCAAATTTTATCTATATGACTTTGGCCCATGGGTATGATCTCTATCATAAAAGCCCTTCCTCGGATAGGGAATGATTATTTAATTTAGCTTCGTATTCCCTTTCTGCTTGTGATTTTCTCAAATAAAATGGTATAAATTCCATGGGATTTTTCATTTTTCCCTCTTTTGCAAACAATAGTGCTAAAGCGCCTATAGAAGAGGCTTTTTGCATATCCGAAGATGGGGGGACAAACAAATACTCGTCTTGTTCCATTTTTTCTTCGATGTTTTCTTTATATGCCGATACCCCATCTCCCAAAAAAACTACCCTTTTTCCGTATTCCCTAGATTTTTTTATGCATTCATCAATTTCAATCGCAAGATATTCAGATTGTCTTTTTAAAACACCATTTTCCCATAAATAGAAGGCTGTATAAACTTGTTTTCTTCTTGCATCCATAATGGGGCAGATTAGGTAATCAGTATATGTAATATTATATGCCAACCCATCTAAAGTCGGAACCCCTATAATGGGTTTGCCTAATGCATAAGCCAATCCCTTTGCCGTAGATACTCCTATCCTAAGCCCTGTAAAAGAGCCCGGTCCACTTGAAGTAGCAATACAATCTAAAGATTTTAAATCTATATCAATCATATTGCATAAAGTATCTATCATAGGAAGCAATGTTTGGGAGTGAGTCTTCTTATAATTTGTTGTAATCTCCCCTAATAATTTATCACCCTCTATAATAGCGACTGATGCTACATTCCCCGATGAGTCCAATGCCAGTATCCTCAATTTTCTCCCTCCTTTTTATTGCAAATCATAATTTTTCGATAGTTTTCATCTTTATTTAAATCTTTTTGTATATTAACCCAAATTGCAGACTCAGGAATTAAATCTTCAATCATATTAGCCCATTCAATCAGGCATACACCGTTTCCATAAAAATATTCTTCATATCCGATTTCATCCATCTCATCGATATCAGTAATTCTATACACATCAAAATGATATAGGGGGAGTATTCCCTCATATTCATTTATCACCGTAAAGGTAGGACTTGTAATATGTTCTTTTATATTTAATCCTTGGGCTAATCCCTTGGCAAAAGCAGTTTTACCAACACCCAAGTCACCGATTAAGCAGTATATCTCCCCAGCATTGCTGTTTTTACCTATTTTTATGCCTAGTCTTTTAGTTTCCTCTTCGGAATAAGTCTCATATATCATTGGTATTTTCTTCCCTTTCAAAGTTAATTGTATATTAATTTATTCTAGGTATGCATATATTATTTCGCATAATAATATATTTATGAGTTGATATATCAATGTTTTTACCCTACACAATTGTATTATTTTTTATAATATTATGCAAGAAAAAAGAACGGCTTAGCCGTCCTCCTTACATTATTTCTTATGAAAAAGTGGTTGTAGTGCTTTATATGTTCCATAACTTAAAATAGAAATTACACTGGCCTTTAATAAATTAAAAGGAACAATAGAATATAAAATCAAGGTCTTTAAATCAGTAATATTTGAATTAATTTTAGTTCCCATACTAACGATACTATCTACTGTCATTCCAAACAATACTGCGTAAAATGGTATCATGACAAAATAATTCATTATTCCTGCAATAAGGGCCATAAATAATGTTCCAGCAAAACACCCTATAATAAATCCCTTTAAATTGCTTTTGTATTTATATATCAAACCTAGGGGAAGTACATATGCTACTCCTACAACGAAGTTTGCTGAAGATCCTACAACCCCTGTATTTGTACCGGAAATCATATACATAAGTACTTTAAGAAGCTGAATCATTACCCCTGCTGCAGGGCCTATTGCTAGTGTCCCAATAACTGCCGGCATATCACTAATGTCCATTTTTAGGAATGGTGGAAATCCGGGAATAGGGAAATCAAAAAATTTCATAATTACAAATGATAGCCCCGATAATAATCCCATTTTAACTAAATTACTTGTTTCAAATATCCGTTTCTTTTGTCCTGATACTGTCTGAACGTTTTGCATTTTGCATCCTCCTTAAAATAATTGATATTTTATCGGCTGCATAAAAAAACAGCCTGAGTATTCTTCAGACTGCTTGAATGTACAAAAATAAATGTATTCTAGCATTCTTCTCTCATCCAGACTGTACTGTCGGTTTTGGAATTTCACCAAATCAATGCTTTCGCACTCGCGGACTATCACCGCCGGTCGGGAATCTCACCCTACCCTGAAGAATTCTCTTATTAAATTTGTTATTATTATACTATATGCCCTTAGGACTGTCAACTTGCATACAATTTAAAAATTCTTCTTAAATATATTAAATACCTTTCATGGTCAATGCAATCCTTTTTTTGTTAATATCTATGCCTAATACTGCTACTTTTATAATATCTCCCACACTTACCACTTCCAAAGGATGTTTTATAAATTTATTTGCCATCTCCGATATATGAACCAGTCCATCTTGATGGACCCCTATATCTACAAAAGCTCCAAAATCTGTAATGTTTCTAACTGTCCCCATCAAAATCATTCCTTGTCTTAAATCCTTAAGGTCTAATACATCATTTCGTAAAATAGGTTTTGGCATATCTTCTCTGGGGTCCCTTCCGGGCTTTTCTAATTCCTTTATGATGTCTTTCAAGGTGGGGACTCCTACTTTTAATTTTTCTGCCAATAAACTTATCTCATTTATACTTCCTCTTATATTTTTTATTTTTTCTTCTTCTATGTCTTTTTTGGTATATCCTAACTGCTTAAGAAGCTCCTTCGTCACGTCATAGGATTCCGGATGAACCCCTGTCCTATCTAGGATATCATCGGACTCTGGAATCCTTAAAAATCCCGCACATTGTTCAAATACCTTAGGTCCTAGCTGTTTTACCTTTAATAGTTCTTTTCTTGATTTAAACTTACCATTGGTTTCCCTGTATTCTACAATATTTTTAGCTACGGTATTTCTAATCCCCGCTACATATTGAAGAAGGGAAACTGAGGCTGTATTCAGATCCACCCCAACACGGTTTACACTATCTTCAACGACCCCACCAAGGGTCTCTTCCAGTCTTTTTTGATTCATATCATGTTGATATTGTCCTACCCCAATAGATTTGGGATCAATTTTAACTAATTCCGCTAAGGGATCCTGGAGTCTTCTCGCAATGGATGCAGCACTTCTTATACCTACATCATATTCAGGAAATTCCTCTGAACCTAGGGGAGATGCGGAATATACAGAGGCTCCTGCTTCATTGACTATAATATAATGAACTTCTCGGTCTATCTCCTTTATCATTTCAACAACGAACATTTCTGATTCCCTAGATGCAGTTCCATTTCCAATAGAAACTATATCTACCTTATGTTTTTTTATCAATCCCTTTAGGACCTTCTTTGCTTCCTCTACTTTATTTTGAGGAGCTGTCGGGTATACCACCGTAGTAGCCAATACCTTTCCAGTCTCATCTACCACTGCAATCTTACAGCCTGTCCTAAAAGCAGGATCAAGACCCAGTACGATTTTATTTTTGATAGGGGACTGCATTAAAAGCTGCGAAAGGTTGCTTTTAAAAACAATCAATGCTCCACTTTCGGCTTTTTCTGTCAATTCATTTCTTACTTCCCTTTCGATGGATGGGGCAATTAACCTCTTATAACTATCTTCTATTGCATTTTTTAATATTTCTATAGCAGTATGCCTATTGTTTTTAAGAATTTGCCTTTCTAGAAATTCTATAATCCTTTCAACAGGAGCTTCCACCTTAACAGATAGGTTTTTTTCTTTTTCTCCCCTATTAATAGCTAATATCCTATGACTTGGAATACTTTTTACGGCTTCGCTGTAGTCATAGTACATTTCGTATACGGATTCTTCGCTTTCATCCCTTGCCTTTGTAAGCAAAACACCCATTTTAAAAGTTTCTTCTCTTATATGCTTACGATAATCGGCATTATCAGATATCCATTCTGCTATGATATCCATAGCCCCCCCTATGGCATCCCCTATGGTATTTACTTCTTCTTCGTCTATGTAATCCTTGGCAATTTCTTCTGGCGATACCTTCAAGTTTTGTTCCCATATAATTTGCGCAAAAGGTTCTAATCCCCTTTCCTTGGCTATGGTTGCCCTAGTTCTCCTTTTCGGCCTAAAAGGTCTATAAAGATCATCTAATTCTGTTATCGTTTCAGCCTTTTCGATTTGCCTAATCAATTCTTTGCTTAATTTACCCTGCTCTTCTATGGTCCTTGTAATTTGTTCCTTCTTTTCTTCTAAATTACGAAGATAGTTTAATCTCTCATACAAATTCCTAAGCACCACATCATCTAAAGAACCTGTAGCTTCCTTCCTGTACCTAGCAATAAAGGGAATTGTATTTCCTTCATCAATAAGTTTAATGGTACTTTCTACCTGAAAAGATTTAAGGTTAAGTTCTTCTTGCAACTTTTTTATAATATCCATTTTACCCACCATTTCATTTTTCTATTTGCACCGATATTATTATATATGATTTTTCTGGTTGTAACAACATTAAATCAACCGCCTAATTCATAGAGTTGTCCCTACTAAACTCAAGTTTCTTCCATGTGCTTAAAGTAACAAAATTAGTCCTTAATGGCAAAAAGGACTTTTTTTGAATGAATGCTGTAACATAAATACGCAATATACATATTATAGTATTATATAAAAATGTAGTTACAATAACGCCATTGTATGATCAAAAACAAGTAGGATAAAACCTACTGTTTATATAAAAACGGCTCCATGGATTTATATATGTCTATGGGGCCGCTGTGTATTTATTATTATTTAAAAGATTGACAAGCACTTATATTATATTGTACAATTATTTGTTCAAGAAAATATAGAAAAGGTGAAGATATGAGTAGTAAAGCAAAAGCATTTTTATCGTATTATAAACCATATATGGGGATTTTTATAGCAGATATGGTTTGTGCATTTATAGCTGCAGGGATTAATTTGGTATTTCCCCTCATAGTAAGGTATATAACGGGTGATGTACTTAATGCCAATTCTTCAATAGCAGTTGGACTAATTGTAAAAGCAACATTACTGATGTTATTTTTAACATTGGTGGAATACCTATGTAATTACTTTATTTCATCCTACGGACATATCATGGGTGTCAGAATGGAACATGACATGCGTAATGATATCTTCAGTCATCTGCAAAAACTGTCCTTTAGCTATTTTGATGACCAAAAAACTGGTCATATCATGTCCCGTATAACCAATGATTTATTTGATATCACCGAACTTTGCCACCATGGTCCAGAGGACCTCTTAATTTCTGTCACTAAACTTGTCGGTTCTTTCATTATTTTAATGAATATTAATTTAAAACTCACTTTAATTGTTTTTGCATTTATTCCTGTTATGTTTTTATTTGCTTATTATTATAATGGGAAAATGCATAGGGCATTTAAGAAAAACAGGGAAAAAATCTCAATCATTAATGCTGGAATAGAGGATAGCCTCTCTGGAATTAGGGTAGTTAAATCCTTCACTAATGAGGATATTGAGATGGAAAAATTTGAAGAAAACAATCTTCAATTCGTCCATACCAAAAGCAACAGTTATCATTATATGGCTAAATATCACAGTGGTATTAATGCCTTTGGCTCTTTGATTTATGTTGCTTTGATTCTTGGAGCTTCCCTGCTGATTAATAAGAATCAAATCAATACAGTTGATCTAATTACCTTCTTATTATATATAGGTTCATTCTTAGAACCTGTTAGAAAGCTGGTCAATTTTGCCGAACAATTTCAAAATGGAATTACCGGCTTTGAAAGATTTTACGAAATATTATCTATTCATCCAGATATCGGAGATAAAAAAAATGCTATATCTATAAAAAATGTAAAAGGAGACATTGCCTTCGAACAAGTTTCCTTCCAGTATCCTGGAACATTAAATAATGTTTTCTCAAATATTAATCTTAATATTAATGCCGGGGATTATATTGCCTTAGTGGGTCCTTCAGGGGTAGGTAAAACTACCCTGTGCAGTCTTATTCCTAGATTCTATGAGGTGTCTAGTGGATCCATCAAAATAGATAATAAGGACATTAAAGATATTAAACTGAAATCCTTAAGAAAAAATATAGGGATTGTTCAGCAAGATGTGTATTTATTTACCGGTTCAGTTATGGATAATATCCGTTATGGTAAACCGAATGCTACGGAAGAAGAAATTATTGCTGCGGCCAAAAATGCCAATGCCCATGAATTTATTATGGAATTACCCGATGGATATGACACTGATATCGGTCAAAGGGGAGTAAAGCTTTCCGGGGGACAAAAGCAAAGATTAAGCATCGCTCGAGTGTTTTTAAAAAATCCACCGATTCTTATATTTGATGAGGCTACCTCAGCTCTAGATAATGAAAGTGAAAAGGTAGTGCAAAATTCCTTGGAGAAATTAGCAAAAAATAGAACTACTTTTGTAATTGCCCATAGGCTTTCAACGATTAAAAATGCCCAAAAAATTTTAGTTTTGACAGAAGACGGAATAGCTGAAGAGGGCAATCATAAAGAACTATTAACCTTAAATGGCCTATATTCTCAGCTATACAATATGCAGTTTAAATAAAATGATGGCTCTATAAATTTATAGAGCCATTTTATATTCAATGGGGCAATCCAAAGTCGGATGACTATACTGGTTTAGAGACTCTTTGGAAAGGTCTTTCTAAATTTCTCAACCAATTTTTCTTGCCAGTTGGATACCGGCTCTAGACGTCCTACGAAGAAACGCAAGGTCTTAGGCTCCTCAGTAAATCTAAGTCCTTCTATGAGATTCCTATTCTCCCAAAGCCAATGAATTCTATCCACTGCATAATCCACCTGACTTAAGGTAAATACCCGTCTTGGCATCGCACATCGTACTAGTTCCATGGCTGCAATATGTTCGGTACCATCTGGATTTCTATCTTCACTCAGGGTGCCCCTTTCCATGGAGCGAATGCCTCCTGCTAGGTATAAGGCAGAACATAGGGCTGCTGCAGGATACGCCTCCCCCGGAACCTGCGGAATAAACTGCATTGCATCGATATGGCAACCCAAACCACCAGCAGGTTTTACCACTGGGATGCCTCTTTTATCCAGCTCATCTACCATATACTTTATAAATTGTGGCCCCTGTGAAATCATATCCATATCCAAGGTTTCATCTAATCCTACTACCATTGCTCCCATTTCACGAACAGACATCCCTCCATATGTGAGGAATCCTTCATATAAAGTAACTAGTTCTTTCATAGAATCCCAAAGTTCTTTCGTTCTAAGGCAAATTCCGCCTCCTCTTACAAAACCAAATTTTCTAGCAGAAAAATAAATAATATCAAAGTGTGAAGCTACTTTAAGTATAATTTCCTTTATACTTAAATCCTTACATTGCTCTTCTCTCATCTTCATGAAATAGGCATTATCTTGTAATAAACTGGCATCTAATAATGTCATAATCCCATAGGTTCTACAAATCTTTGCCACTACCTCTATATTTTCTAGGGAGATTGGCTGTCCACCGATGAGGTTTGTGCCTGCTTCCACTCTAACAAAAGGGATATGCTCCGCGCCCACTTCTTTAATAGTGTTTTCTAATTTATCTAAATCAAAGTTTCCCTTAAATAATTCTGTGCTATCTGAAATCAAACTATCATCGCTTAGTACCTCAACAACTCTCCCCCCATTTTCTACAATATGAGCTTTGGTTGTCGTAAAATGATAATTCATCGGCACTACATCACCAGGTTTAACAAAACATTGTGAAATAAGGTTTTCGCAAGCCCGCCCTTGATGGGCCGGTAAAAAATAATCCATTCCGAAGATTTCTTGGAGTTTTTCTTCTAATTCATAGTACGTCCTAGATCCTGCATAGGCATCATCAGAATTTAACATAGCGGCAACCTGGTTATCACTCATGGCATTGACACCACTATCTGTAAGCATATCTAGAAATATATCCTCGTTTTTTAATAGATATAGATTGTTGCCTGCCCCATTTAAGGCATTTAGTCTTTCTTCTATCGGAGGTAAAAATAGCTTTTGTATTACTCTTACCCTGTGCATTTCCAAGGGGACTTCTTTTCCACTAAAAAATTCAATACGGCTCATATTGCTCTCTCCTTTTTAAATAATATATTTCATTCGAACAAGAGGAGCATTAAAAAACGTCCTCTTGCTTTCACAAGAGGACGATCAAATATCGTGTTACCACCTCAATTTACATTTACCTCACAGTAAATGCCTCAGCAGGTACACCTAAAGCTACTTCTTTAAGGATACCCTGTCGCTATAACGGGCGAATTCCCGTAATCCTCTACTCGAAAAAACCTCATTTCTTTCAAGATTCTACTCCCAAGATGTATTCAATCATCTATATTTTCTTCTACCTTGCACCAACCGGCAGTTCTCTGACAAAATGACAGATGACCTACTTCTTCTTAATCATCATATTTATTTAATCTATTTGCTTTTTTTTAATAGTATCACTATATATTTTATATGTCAACTTTTATTAAAAAATTAAATGAAAGCGTTTGTATTTAGTTTTAGCCGAGATTACCTATGATATATAGTAACTTCATAAGGGTAAAGAAAATCAATATTCCTTATCTTTCTATTGCAAGCCTAAATTGTTCATGGATTGCATTCATTGCATCCTCTGTATATTTTTCATCAATCAGCACGGAAATTTTAACCTCCGATGTGGAAATCATACTTATATTGATTCCCGCATTATACATTGCTTCGAACATTGTTGCTGCTACTCCAGGGTTTGTAGCCATTCCTGCTCCTACTATGGAAACCTTTGCTACATCTTCTTTAAATACAACATCTTTTATTTGCATCCTTTCCTGGTTGTCTTTTATTACTTCTATTGCATCATGCAAATCATCTTTAGCTACTGTGAAAGAGATATCCTTTGAACCGTTACGGCCTATTGATTGTAGTATAATGTCTACACTAATTTTGTTTTTTGATAGTAAGGAAAATAGTTCAAAAGCCTTACCAGGGGTATCTGGTATTCCAACAACTGAAATTCTTGCTACATCTTTATCTCCTGCAACTCCGCTTACCAACATTTTTTCCATATTACATACCTCCCTAACGAATGTTCCTTCCGAATTGTTTAAACTAGACCTTACAACTAATTCTACATTATATTTTTTTGCTATTTCCACAGAGCGGTTATGGAGAACTCTTGCACCTAATGTGGCTAATTCTAACATTTCGTCATAGGTTATTTCACTTAGCTTCCTTGCATTTTTAACTATTCTAGGATCCGCTGTATAAACTCCATCTACATCAGTGTAGATTTCACATTTATCCGCCTTTAGAGCTGCGGCTATAGCCACTGCTGTAGTATCAGAACCGCTTCTTCCTAAGGTTGTAACATCATCATATCTATTGATACCTTGGAATCCTGTAACCAATACAATATTTTTTCTATCTAATTCTGTTTCGATTCTTTCCGTATTAATCTTTTTAAGCCTCGCATTGCTATGGGTACGGCTTGTATGCATTCCCACCTGAAAGGCATTAAGGGATACTGCAGGATACCCTAGTTTATTAATTGCCATTGCCATAAGTGCAACTGATTGCTGCTCCCCTACAGATATAAGCATATCCATTTCCCTTCTAGAAGGATGTTCATTGATTTCATGGGCTTTAGCAATTAAGTCATCGGTTGTATCTCCCTGAGCAGATAAAATTACTACAACATTATTTCCCTGCTTATAGGTTTCAATTATTCTTTTTGCAACATTTAATACTCTCTCAGCATTGGCAACGGAACTTCCTCCAAATTTTTGTACTATTAACAAGTCTGTTTCCCTCCTTAAATTATCCTAAAAAATAATCCATTAATTCATGACCTTTTGAAAAGCTATTATTATTTATATTCATATTAATTTCATCATAAACTTGCTTAGGGTTTAGTTTTTCCTTTTTTTTGTGATAAATGAGATAGGGTACCGGTTCGGATGTATGAGTCCTTAATCTAATAGGAGTAGGATGATCCGGCAAAATCATAAGTTTATAATCCTCTTCCAACAAGTCCAATTGTTCCTTTATAACTTTTATAACCTTTTTATCAAGAAGCTCAATAGATTTTATCTTATTTTCTAGTTCATTCCTATGCCCACATTCATCTGGCGCCTCTACATGAACATATACGAAATCCTGACCATTTTTTAATTCATTAATGGCTGCCATAGCTTTACCTTCAAAATTCGTATGGATATTACCTGTGGCTCCTTCTACATCAATAGATTTTAGTCCGGCACAAAGCCCTATTCCTTTAATCAAATCCACGGCAGAAATCACTGAGCCCTTTAGTCCATATTTTTTTTCAAATGAAGGCAACTTGGGTTTACTTCCTTCCCCCCAAATCCAAATTGAATTAGCCGGTTTTAAACCTTTTATAATTCTTTCTTTATTAATAGGATGTTGACTTAAAAATTTGTAACTTTCTTTCATCATCTTAAATATTATATCACTTTGTTTTCCTTCTGGGAGATAGTTTTTAATACTTTTGCCCAATATATCATGGGGGGGAGTTAAGTTAAATTCTTTACTACCCCCATGCCATACCATTAAGTGTCTATAACTAATTCCTGGGAAAAACTCTATCTCCTTAGTTTTAAAATGCTCATTAACATCTTTAATTAATATTTTTGCCTCTTCCGTAGAAATCTCGTCGGAACTATGGTCTAATATGACTTTTTCTTCATATTCGCCATCGTCAGTAACTGTCACCAAATTACACCGAAAAGTTACATCTGTATCCATAATTTCCACTCCCATACTGACTGCTTCTAGCGGAGACCTACCCGAATAATATCTCATGGGGTCATACCCCATTACAGATAGATTAGCCGTATCACTTCCAGGATTCATACCTTTTGGTATTGTATGAACTTTTCCCACTTCTCCATGTTCAGCCAAATAATCTATTGTAGGCTTTTTCGCATATTGAAGAGGTGTCTTGTTTCCCAACTCTTTTATAGGCTCATCTGCCATTCCATCTCCAAGGATTACAACATATTTCATTTTTCTCGCCCCTATTTCTATATTGCCTATTTTTCGATTCTAATTATACTTATTATCTCTTTTATACCCTCTTTTTCTTTTAATAAGTTAACCTTTTCACTAAGGGTTCCTTCTGCCTCATTTTTAGTAATAAACGAAAGTTCTTTTTCACTATTATCTAATTGTATAATTTCTTTCGTTTCAAATATCCTTTCTATCTCTTTTTTTGCTGATTCGAAATCGTCATATTCAATTCTAATAAAATAACGACTATGGACATCTTTTAAGTCCATTAAATTTACCTTTTCTGTACTCCAATGGGATACTATGTTGCAATTTAGATGTTTTATGGCATCTACAATATCTGCAACCACTGCGCTGGCGGTTGGGAGTTTTCCTGCTCCTTTTCCATAAAACATTACATCTCCTATTACATTTCCCTTAATAAATATTGCATTAAAGACCCCATTTACGGTTGCTAAGGGATGCTTTTTACTTATCATAACAGGGGATACCCTAGCAAAAATACAATGTTCAACCTTTTTGCTAGTAGCAAGAAGCTTAATCGTGTAGCCAATTTTTTCAGCATAGGCTATATCTTTTCTTGTTATCTTTGCGATTCCCTCTGTATATATGTCCTCATAATCTACATGCATACCAAATGCCAAAGAGGATAATATAGCAATTTTCCTACATGCATCGTGGCCTTCTACGTCGGCCCTAGGGTCCCTTTCTGCATATCCTTTATCCTGGGCCTCCTTTAAGACTTCTTCAAAATTCCCACCTTCATCAGCCATCTTGGATAAGATGTAGTTTGTTGTTCCATTTAGGATTCCTGTAATCTCATAAATCTCATCAGCAGTAAGGGATTGGTTAAGAGGGCGGATAATAGGGATTCCACCTCCGACACTGGCTTCAAACAAAAAATTAATATCTCTTTGTCTAGCAATCTCTAAAAGTTCAGCCCCATGTTTTGCTACTAATTCCTTATTGGAGGTCACAACACTTTTCCCCTTAAGTAGTGCCCTTTTTACAAATGTGTAAGCAGGCTCGACCCCTCCCATTACCTCTACTATAACCTTAACCTCATCGTCATTTAGGATATCTTCTATATTATCTGTTAAAATTTCTTCAATAGGATCTCCCGGAAATCTTCTTAAATCTAATACATGTTTGATACGGATGGGACTTCCTGCTCTTTTATCAATACTAAACTTATTAGTATTGATAACTTCCACCACACCGGACCCAACCGTTCCATATCCTAATATAGCAATATCTACCATAAAATTCACTCCCTAGCTAAAATTTTAAAGTTTAAAACACCTTCAACTTCCTCTACTTTATTAATGAGTTCCTTTATATCATCTTTTGTAGGATCTGTTTCCATAGTAATAGTTACATTAGCGATCCTATTAACGGGTATCGTTTGATTTATCGTTAATATATTTGCCCCCACAGTGGCAATAAGATTTAGTACATGGGATAAAAGCCCGGCCCTATCCTCTAGCTGAATGGATATGGTAATTGTTCTTCCCCTAGAATTTTCAAAGAATGGGAATACCGAGTCCTTATATTTATAAAACGAGCTTCTGCTAATACCAATAGCGTCAGCTGCCTCTTGAACTGTTTGAACTTTATCTGACTCTAGGAGCCTTTTTGCCTCTACAACTTTTATAAATACTTCTGGAAGCACAGTTTGGTCAACTATAAAATATGTGGCCTTTTCCTTCATAATATACCCCCTTGTATTTATATGATAGACATTTGTTCTTGTTACAAGGAATATATCATATTTTTATAAAATTTGCAAGGGAATGCGATTAAAATATCAAATAAAAAAATGCGGCTTTTGCCGCATTTTTTAGTAAAAATAACTTATGCATTTTCCTCTAGTACCTGTGACATTTCCTTTTTTTCTTCTTCTTCTAAGATTAAATCTACATCTAGAAGTATAACCATTCTATCATCTATTTTGGCTACTCCTGTAATATACCGTCTATCAATACCTGATATAAGTCTAGGTGCTGGTTTTATGTTTTCTTCTTCTATATGCCTTATTTCTATTACTGCATCAACTATAAATCCAATCATCATTTCATTGGAATTAACAATAATCATTTTTGTTTCATCGTCTATCGGTTTCTCAGGCATTTTAAACTTTTTTCTCAAGTTATAAATAGGGTGAACTTCTCCCCTTAGGTTTATAATACCTTCAATGTATTCTGGTGTATTAGGTATCTTTGTAACTTGATGATACTTTTCAATTCCGTATACCTTCATAATATCTAAGCCATACTCTTCCCCGCCTAATTTAAAAATAACCTCTTGTCTTGTTGCCATATCCTTTCCTCCCCTCAAAATTTGCCATCTAGGATTAATGAATCCATTTAAGATATGCATTGATAAATCTATCAATATCCCCGTCCATAACTGCTGAAACATTTCCTGTTTCTTCGCTGGTCCGGTGATCCTTAACCATATTATAGGGATGAAAAACATAGGATCTTATTTGACTTCCCCAACCGATTTCTTTGACTTCGCCCCGAATACCCTGTAGCTTTTCCAGTTGCTCTTCTAGCTTTCTTTCATGCAACTTTGCCCTTAGCATTTTCATCGCTCTATCTTTATTTTTATGCTGTGAACGTTCATTTTGACATTGAACTACTATATTAGTAGGTACATGGGTAATGCGAACAGCGGAATCCGTCGTATTAACATGCTGCCCACCTGCTCCGCTGGATCTATAGGTATCAATTCTTATTTCCTCTGGATTGATTTCTATATCCACATCATCATCTATTTCTGGAAGTACATCACAGGATGCAAAGGAAGTATGCCGTCTCCCAGAAGAATCAAAAGGCGAAATTCTAACTAGACGATGGACACCCTTTTCTGATTTCAAATACCCATAGGCATTTTCACCATTTATCTGAATAGTAACCGATTTAATCCCTGCTTCATCTCCCGGCAAATAGTCTAAGACTTCTACCTTATATCCTTTATCTTCTGACCATCTTATAACCATCCTGTAAAGCATGGATACCCAATCACAAGCCTCTGTTCCCCCTGCTCCAGAATGAAGAGTAAGTATTGCATTGTTCTTATCATATTCCCCATCTAATAAGGTGCCAATCCTCATATCTTCATAGTGCTTTATAAATTCTTTACTTAGACCTTTTGCTTCCGGAATTAATTCTTCTTCTTTTTCTTCTAGGGCCATTTCAATAAGCGTAATTATATCTTCAAATTCCTCATAGAGTTCTTCGAACTTTTCTATTTTTGTTTTTAAAAATTTTATCTCTTGAAGGATTTTTTGAGCTCCCTCCATGTCATTCCAAAAATCTGAATCCGATGACTTTTTTTCTAAAATTATGAGCCTTTTTTTAGCAGAAGCAATGTCAAAGTGAATCCCTCATTTCTTCTAGTCTATCCTTATAAGGCTGGAGCTCTAATTTTAATTGCTCAAGCTCTAACAACTATCTCAACTCCTCTATCTTTACTATACGATATATTATGCATTTTTTCCACAACAATGTTTATATTTTTTTCCACTACCACAGGGACAAGAATCATTTCGTCCTATTTTCCCCTCTTTTCTCTTATAAGGGGTTCTTACACTGGATTCTTCTCCCCTATTAGTCGAAGTCGGTTCTGCAACTCTTTCCCTTTCAGGTTTATATGCAACCTTCACATGGAAAAGCGCACGAACTGTATCTTCTTGAATATTAGCACTCATCTCTTCAAACATATCATAACCAACAAATTGATATTCTACCAATGGATCTCTTTGTCCGTAAGCACGCAGGCCTATACCCTGACGCATTTGATCCATATTATCTATATGATCCATCCATTTTTGGTCAATTACTCGAAGGAGAATCACCCGCTCAATCTCACGCATTTGTTCTTCTCCGATTTCCTTTTCCTTACTGTCATATAATTTTAATGCTTTTTCTATTAACTTATCTTTTAGGGTTTCTTTTGTTATATCTTCTCTTTCTTCCTTCGATACTTCTACTTCTTCTATCGGGATTATTCTCACTAGGTAATCCCCAAGCCCTGCTATATTCCAATCATCTGGATGTGGACTTTCTCCCGTGTTTATCTCTACTGCATGTTCCACGGTGTCTTTTATCATCTTTATGATATTACCTTTTAGATTATCTCCTTCTAACACCTTACGACGTTCCCCATATATGATTTCTCTTTGTTCATTCATAACCCTATCATATTCAAGTAAGTGCTTACGAATGGAGAAGTTATTACCTTCCACCTTTTTTTGTGCATTTTCTATGGCTTTAGTGAGCATTTTATGCTCTATGGGTTCATCTTCTGGCATATTTATGGTTTCAAATATCTTTGCTATCCTATCTGAACCAAAAAGCCTCATTAAATCATCTTCAAGGGAAATATAAAAACGTGATTCCCCGGGGTCTCCTTGACGACCAGAACGACCTCTTAACTGATTATCAATACGTCTTGATTCATGTCTTTCTGTACCAATAATCTTTAGTCCCCCTAATTCTACTACCCCTTCTCCAAGTTTAATATCTGTACCACGGCCTGCCATATTGGTTGCAATGGTAACTGCACTCCTTTGTCCTGCCATAGCAACTATTTCGGCTTCTCTTTCATGATATTTTGCATTTAATACTTCATGCTTTACGCCTCTTTTTCTAAGAAGTTGGCTAAGCATTTCGGATGTTTCGATAGTTATAGTACCTACTAAAACTGGTTGTCCTTTTTCATAAGATTCTTCAATTTCGTTAACAACAGCATTAAACTTTGCTTTTTCTGTTTTGTAAACTACATCTGAATGGTCAATACGGGCAACTGGTTTATTAGTAGGAATAACGATTACATCCATACCATAAATTTGGCGGAATTCCTCTTCCTCTGTTAATGCAGTACCCGTCATACCACATTTTTTGTTGTATTTGTTAAAGTAATTCTGGAAAGTAATTGTTGCTAGAGTCTTACTTTCCCTATTTACCTCTACGTTTTCTTTAGCCTCTATAGCTTGGTGAAGCCCATCCGAATATCTTCTACCTGGCATTAGCCTTCCTGTAAACTCATCAACTATTACGATTTCCCCATCATTAATGACATAATCTTTATCCAAATGCATAAGGTTATTGGCTTTAAGGGCTATGTTTATATGATGTTGTATTTCCATATTCTCAGGATCTGCCAAGTTATTTAGTCCAAAATATTGCTCTGCTTTTTTAACCCCTTCAGCTGTTAGGGTAACTGTTTTTGCCTTCTCATCAACTACAAAGTCTCCTTCTTCTTCTACCTCTTGGCGCATTAGGTTATTTAAGGATGATTCTTCTGTTAATGTTTTTCCCTTAATTAATCGTCTAACTAAGGTATCCGCTGCCTTATACAAATGAGTAGATTTAGAACTACTACCTGATATAATCAGTGGAGTTCTAGCTTCGTCTATTAATACTGAGTCCACTTCATCTATGATTGCATAGTTAAGTTCCCTTTGAACCATTTCCTCTTTGTATATGACCATGTTATCTCTTAGGTAATCAAAGCCATATTCATTATTTGTTCCATAGGTAATATCACAGTTATAAGCCTCTCTGCGTTCTTCAGGATCCATATCGTTCAGAATAACTCCTACACTAAGTCCCAAAAATTCATGGACCTTCCCCATCCATTCTGCGTCACGTTTTGCCAGATAATCATTAACCGTTACAATGTGAACACCTTTTTCTTCTAGGGCATTCAAATATGCAGGAAGGGTGGAAACTAGGGTTTTACCTTCCCCTGTTTTCATTTCAGATATTCTTCCTTGGTGCAAGATTACTCCCCCAACCAACTGAACTCTAAAATGTCTCATTTTTAATACTCTTGTAGCAGCCTCTCTTACAACTGCATAAGCCTCCGGTAGTATATCATCTAGGGTTTGTCCTGCGGATAATCGTTTTTTGAACTCATCTGTTTTAGCCCTTAGCTCATCATCTGTTAGTTTTTCCATCTGTGGAGCCAACTCTTCAATATCATTAACAATGTCTTCTATTCTTTTTAGTTCACGTTTGCTATGACTTCCAAATATCTTTTCTAAAAAACTTTTCACAGATTCACCTTCTTCATTATCTTGATATTAATCTATTATCATTCTTTCCCAAAATAGTATATCAAACATTAGGTTCATTTACAATACTACAGTATATTCTTGGATAGATTTGGTCATTAAAAAACCCACGAAATATCGTGGGAGTTTTCTAAAATTCTGGTTCAATTAACCCGTAGGTGCCATTTTTTCGTTTGTATACTACATTTACTTCTTCTGTTACCGCGTCTCTAAATACAAAAAAATCATGTCCTAGTAAATCCATCTGCATTGCCGCTTCTTCCACATCCATAGGCTTGATTGCAAAACGTTTGGTTTTTTCTATAATGATTGATTCTTCATCCTCATTATCTTTTTCAATATTTTTTATGAATTCTTTTTTAAACGGGCTATTCCCCCTATGTTTATCCTTAAGACGGTTTTTAAATTTTAGTAACTGCTTTTCTAATACATCTACAACCTCATCAATTGCAGCATACATATCCTTTCCTTCAACTTCAGCCCTTAATATTGTTCCTTGAAAAGGGATCGTTACTTCCACAATATGTCTTAACTTCTCAACACTAAGGGTAACCTGTGCTTCTGTTTCAGCTATAAAAAACTTTTCTAATTTAGTTAGTTTATCCATTACTTTTTGCTGAAGGGCATTGGTAATTTCTATATTTGTTCCACTAATAATATAACGCATAACGACCAACTCCTTTTATATAGTACTTTCCCAAAAAGGTTTTATCTTTTTGTATATATAATATATTCTACAAATTATATCATAATCCTTTTTTAAAATAAACATTTTCTTAATTGTAGTTTTATCATTTAATATTTCATAATACAATGTAAAATTATCCACAAAATATTATAATCTGCACTATATATAGTCATAGGACAGAAAAACAGCCTTATTCTTCTAAAAAAATGAAAACTCTTCAAATCAATAATAAAACAGGATTAGATTAAAATAAACATTTGTTTTACAAAACCTTACCCAAGAAAATCTTAGTTCTTTCTTCCTTAGGACTAGAGAATACCTTCTTTGGTCCTCCCTGCTCAATGATTTTTCCCTCATCCATAAAAAGCAGCCTTGTTCCTACTTCCTTTGCAAAACCCATTTCGTGGGTTACAATAACCATAGTCATACCTTCATTAGCCAAATCCTTAATTACCTCTAGCACTTCTTTTACCATTTCGGGGTCTAGAGCTGATGTGGGTTCATCAAACAACATAATCTCCGGGTTCATGGCAAGAGCCCTTGCTATAGCAATTCTTTGCTTTTGTCCCCCGGATAATTTATTAGGATATTCTTTGGCCTTTTCCCTAAGCCCTACCTTATCTAGTAATTTATAGGCAATATCTCTTGCCTGCTCCTTGCTGTAACCTTTTAATTTAATAGGTGCTAAGGTTAAATTGCTAATAACATCCATATGGGGAAATAGATTAAAGTGTTGAAAGACCATTCCTACCTTCTGGCGAACAAGATTAATATTGGTTTGCGGTGATGTTATGTCTATTCCTTCTACTTTAATCTGTCCTTTTGTGGGCTGTTCCATTAAATTGATGCATCTTAAAAAGGTGGATTTACCTGAACCGCTAGGCCCTATTACAACCACAACTTCTCCCTGCCTAATACACTCATTAATTCCCTTTAGCACTTTTAGGTTTCCGAAGTTTTTATACAAATCAATAACCTCAATCACTTTTTCTCATCCCCCTCTCTACAATACGCATAATCTTCGTAAATATTCCTGTCAGTATTAAATAAATAATTGCAACTGCCATCAATGGTTCAAATCCCCTGTATGTCTGGCTTGTAATTATATTAGCGGAACGAAGTAAATCCGAGCCTCCAATAAATCCAACAATAGATGTTTCCTTAAGTAAAATTATAAATTCACTTACCAATGTAGGTAAAATATTTTTTATAGCTTGTGGAATAATAATATGATACATTGCCATTCCATATCCCATACCAAGGGAACGAGCTGCTTCCATTTGCCCCTTATCAAGGCCTTGTATCCCTGCTCTAACTATCTCAGCAACATAAGCCCCACTATTAATACCAAAAGCTATCCCCGCCACCAATAATTTAGGGGCATTAATCCCTCCAAATATCACTGTATGCATAATCATAAGCTGCACAACCGCTGGAGTCCCTCTAATGATATCAATATACATTGTTGCCAAAAATGAAAGGGGATTAAACTCTGCTAGCTTTCTACATCCCTTCTTCCCCCTTAAGAATTTAAATGGTTTAAATTCTGTTACTCGAAACAAAGCAATTACAACACCTATAAAAACCCCAATAATAGCGGCAAATGCAGTTACTGCTAAGGAAAATCGAAGCCCATCTAAAATATATTTATATCTTTTATTCCCAAAGAATATTTCCCATACCGACATACTCCCACCTCACATTACTTTTATTCCTATATTATTGAAGAAGTCTAAAAATAATCAATGCCCATTTTTGTCATTCCTCTGACTTTTACATTCTATATTGTATCACAGAAAAAGGTCAGCAGTATATACTGCTAACCTTTTTAATTATTATTTTTTACTCATGAACAAAATATTTTTCTACCAGTTCATCGTACTCACCATTAGCTTTCATCTCTTCTAGTACAATATTTATAGTATCGATTAGTCCTTGGTCTCCCTTCCTAGCGGCTATTGCATACTCTTCTTGAGTTAGTTCCAGAGGCAAAATCTGTATTTTGTCATTTTGAGAACTAAAGTTTCTAGCTGGTTCAGAATCTAAAACAACCGCATCTACCTTACCATTTTGCAAATCCATAATGGCAGCAAACGCCGCGTTAAACTGGACAACTTCTGCTCCTTCTATGGTTTGTGCTTCTTTATCTCCCGTTGTTCCTAACTGAACACCAATTTTTTTATTTTTAAGTTCTTCAGGGCCTTTTATTTCCGTATTGTCTTTCATAGTAACAATTACTTGGCTTGCTTCATAATATCCACTTGAGAAATCGACATTCTTCTTCCTCTCTTCGTCAACACTCATTCCAGCAGCAATAAAATCAATTTTGCCAGCTTGTAGGGCTGGTATTAAGCCGTCAAATAACATGTCTTCAATTTGTAGTTCTACCCCTAATTTTTTTGCTACTCTCTTTGCAATTTCGACATCAAAACCCGCTACTGTATCCCCTTCCCTGTATTCAAAAGGAGGAAACTCCGCATTCGTCCCCATGACAATGACACCTTTTTGCGTAATATTTTTTAGAGTATCTATTTTTTTTCCACATCCAACCAATCCTACTAAAACTACTATTGTTAATATAAAACTTATTATTTTCTTCATTATATCCTCCCCTTCTGTTTTGTATAATTATACAACCTGCTGTATAAACAGTCAACTGTTTTTATTATTTAGTTTTATTATTTTTTGAGATATGTAAAAGAAATTTCCCTTGCAAAATTAAAACGATTAAAACTAAATATACATCTTTCATTCTCATTTTGTGAATAACTTTCTTAGTTTCCACAAAACATTTGTTTTGTGTACATAAAATCTGTGGATAATGTGGATAGTTTTGTGCATAACTATATTCATAGTACTTATAAGGTTTCTTTATGTGGATAAACTTGTGAGTTTTTTATAATTGTAAAAGATTATGTTAATCTCAGCCGTTTTTTAAATAAAAATACCTTAACTAATGAATATGATTATTAATTAAAATTATTATTGATGCATCAATTTATCCTTCTATATTTTAAATTGTGTCAAATTTCTCTACATTTTATTACAAATCAAACTAAAATATAAAGGTTGTCTGTTGTTAACACAAATGCTACAATTAAATCTAAGTTTTATTAGATGCTTTCAAATACAATATCCAATATAATTAAAGTGAAAATCCGAGGTGAAGATATGCAAAGCCGTGCAGGAGTTCCTGTGTATATGAAAATTGCAGTAGATATGGCAGGTAGAATTTATAAAGGAGAATTTTTAGAAGGAAACAAATTAAGGGGTCGCTCCACTTTAGCAGGGGAATATAATGTATCCCCTGAAACTATAAGAAGGGCTATGAGACTTCTCGAAGATATGGAAGTTGTTACTGTTACCCAAGGAAGTGGCATCTATGTAAAATCAAAAGAGAAAGCCTATAGATTTATGGAGCGTTTTAAACAAAAAGAAAGCATTGATGAATTGAAAATTAGTGTAAAAAATCTGTTAGAACAGAAAAAGAAAATAGAAATTGATATCTTGGATAAATTAAATACCATTATAGAGTATGCCGATAAATTAAAACATAGTAATCTTATTACCCCTATGGAAATTGTTATTCCTTTTGATTCTCATACCATAGGTAAAAATATTTATGATACAAAGTTTTGGCAAAATACAGGAGCAACCATAGTAGGAATAAAAAGAGGGCAGGAACTTATAGTCTCCCCAGGACCCTATACTGAATTCCAACAGGGTGATATACTTATAATAGTCGGGGACCCCTACGTTAGAAATCGAACCAAGGAGTTTTTATCCGAATGATTTACAAATTCATATATTAAAATCTCCCAACCTAATAGAAAATCTCTATTAGGTTTTTTATTGTGATTTGACACCTGACAACTTTGGTGTTAGTATAGGTTGTTGGTTGGCAAAGTTATCATAAAAATAAAGATAGGAGGATTGAATATGATTGTTTATGAAAATGTCACTAAAAGATATGATGATATAACTATTGTGGATAACCTTAACTTAACTATAAATAATGGAGAGTTTGTTGTTCTCATCGGCCCTTCCGGTTGTGGTAAAACTACAACTCTAAAAATGATTAACAGATTAATAAAGACAAATGAGGGAAACATTTATATCGATGAACAAAATATTATGGAAATGAATGCCGTTGAACTCCGTAGAAAAATAGGTTATGTCATTCAACAAATTGGCCTTTTCCCTAATATGACCATAGAAGAAAATATATCCGTTGTTCCAAAACTATTAAAGTGGAGCAAAGAAAAATGTAATAAAAGAGTTCATGAACTTCTAGAAATGGTTGATTTACCCTATGATGAGAATGCTAAAAAATACCCTAACGAGTTAAGCGGGGGGCAACAACAAAGAATCGGTGTCTTAAGAGCATTGGCTGCAGAACCCCCCATCATTTTAATGGATGAACCCTTTGGGGCTTTGGATCCAGTAACAAGGGATGGTCTTCAAGATGAATTGAAAACTTTACAAAAGAAATTAAATAAAACTATTATTTTTGTAACTCATGATATGGATGAAGCTGTTAAGATGGCAGATAAGATTGTCTTTATGTCTAAAGGTAAAATCTTACAAGCTGCCACTCCTGAAGAAATGCTTAATAAACCTGCCGACCCAATTATCAGTGACTTTATGGGAAGATTGTCTTATTCCCGTAGTGGCAGTGATTTAACCTGTGCAGATGTTATGAAAACCAGAGTTTTAACCCTCCCTGAAACTAAAAAAACCCTAGAATGCATTGAACATATGAAGCAAAAAGAACTTGATTCAGCCATAATAATCGATAATAATGATAAATTCAAGGGAATTGTCACTATAGAATATATAAGAGATCATGGAAATCCCGGTGAAATGATATCTAAATTAGTTAATTCTAAAGTTCCTACAGTTACTTTAAATACCAATGCAAAGGAAGCCTTTGATTTGTTAATTGAAACTAAGGCTAGTTATCTGGTTGTTTTAAATAGAAACAAAACAATAGCAGGTATTATAACAAAAACCAGTATGACCAAGTCCCTAGCAAGTGTAGTTTGGGGTGAAGCAAATTGAAGATGATTATAACCTTTCTAGAAAGATATGGAGATATGCTCATTAAATCAATACTTATTCATTTACAATATGTTTTTATCTCAGTAAGTATAGGATTTGTCGTTGCTTTATTTCTCGGAATATTATTATCTAGAGCACCTAAGGTTTCAAAAATAGTAATTCCCTTAATAGGGGTTTTTCAAACGATTCCCGGGTTGGTTTTTATCGGCGTGCTTTTTATATACCTAGGAATGAAACCTCTAACCGTTATCACAGCACTTTCTATATATGCCCTGTTTCCCATCCTTAAAAACACCTATACAGGTATTGTTAATGTTGATAAAAACCTGAAAGAAGCAGCTCGGGGCTGTGGGATGACCAAAATGCAAATTTTATTCAAAGTGGAGCTGCCCCTAGCAATGGGTTCGATATTTAACGGTTTAAGAATGTCTACCATATATACGGTAAGCTGGGCCGTATTGGCTGCCATGATTGGTCTTGGAGGATTGGGAGAATTCGTATATCGTGGAATTGAAACCAATAATCAAACCTTAATTATTGGTGGTGCCCTACCCTCTGCTATTCTAGCGATGGTTCTTGGATATATTATAGATACTGTTCATAAAAAAATAACCCCACGGGGTCTGCAAGGGAGGATGTAGTATGGAAATATCAAGAGTATTTGAACATTTGTACTTGGTAGCTATTGCTTCATCTATAACAACCTTATTCGGATTAATTCTTGGGGTTTTATGTCATATTTTTAAACCTACTAAAAAAGTTATTCTTTGGATAGTGGATGTGTTGCAGACTCTTCCAGTTTTAGCCCTACTTGGCTTAATAATGATTGTTTTTGGTGCCACAAGTACCACTGTAATAGTAGGACTTGTGCTTTATTCCTTGCTCCCCATTGTTAGAAATACCTATGTAGGTCTAGAAGATATCGAGCCTGGAATAAAAGAAGCAGCCAAAGGGATGGGAATGACCAAAATCCAAAGATTGTTCAAAATCGAGTTGCCCTTAGCCTTTCCTATGATTTTTACGGGAATAAGAATTGCTGTAGTCACGTCTATCGGTACTGCTGTATTTGGTGCAATCGTAGGTGGTGGTGGCTTAGGATCAACTATAAATAGAGCTATCCTTATTCAGGATATGACTACTTTAATGGAAGCAACCATAGCCCTTATGCTTATGGCAATTCTTTTTGATCTTGGTATGGGGTATATGGAAAGCCGATTAAAAACTCGACAATTCAAAAATTAAAAGGAGATTAACATGTTTAAATTCAAAAGAATGATTTCTGCTTTAATAATTATGTCTATACTTATGGCATCATCTACAGCGTGCAATTCTAGAGGGGACTCTAAAAATGAAATAATATTGCTTAGGGGGTATTTTTCTGAAATTGAAATTTTGATACAAATGGCAGGTATATTAATAGAAGAAAACACCGATTTAAAGGTTATCTTCCATGATTCCATGCAAACTATTCCAGCTTCAAAAGCTAATCGAGCGGGGGAAGTCGATCTCTTTGTATCTTATGATGGTACCCATCTTACAACCTTAATGGGCCGTGATACAAAAGATGTGCCGGAGGATGAAGAGCTTTTTGAATGGGTAAGAAAAGAAGGCGCTAAAGAATTAGGCCTTACATTAACTGATAAATTTGGATTTGAAAACACCTATGCCATAGCCCTTAAGAAGGAATTTACTGAGGAAAACAATATTGAAACTATCAGTGACTTAGTACCTTTTTCAAAAGACTTGGTATTTGGTGCTGAACATGAATTTTTCGATGATGAAGCCTCCATGCGTTTTAATCCGTTTAATGAATACTATAATACCCAATGGGCTGATAGTAAATCCATCGATATCGGTCTTAAATATGCTGCAATAGACAATGGTAATATTGATGTAACGATAGCTTTTTCAACGGATGGTTTAAATAGAAAGTCTGGTTTAAAGACTCTTATTGATGATAAATCCTTCTTCCCGCAATATTACGGGGCCTTTCAAATAAGAGATTCTTTATTCGAAGAATATGCCGAAACCGCACCGAATCTAGAGAAGGTATTAAATAGCTTGGCCGGTCTTATAGATAATGAAACGATGACCGAAATGAATTATCAGGTAGATGCAGAAGGTCGCAACCCCACTGATGTTGCTAAAGAATTTTTAGTAGAAAATGGCTTGTCTAAATAATAGCATAAGAAAAACTTTTGCAATTTCATTTTTTGAGTTTTAAAAGTTCGCTAAAGAGTCCCGAATTAATAGGTTCATCAGCCTCCTTCTTTTGTTTTTTCAAATAACTTGATACTTCTCTTTTTGAAAGGCTACTCTTCTCATTTTTCTTTCTTTTATTAAATGAGGAGAGTTTTTCTCTATATCCACAGATACATACAAATATCTGTCCCTCCCCTTCCCCACGAAGTTCCATCCTTTTGTGACAATTTGGGCATCTAGCATTGGTCTTTTTTGCAATGCCTTTACGATATCCACATTCTCTATCTTGGCAAACATACATCCTGCCCTTTTTACCATTGACTTCTAGCATATACTTTCCACATTCTGGACATCTAGTTCCTGTGATATTATCATGTCTAAATTTTACTTCACTATTTTTTATTTCACTGACAATCTCCTTGGTATACCCTTTCATTTCATTAACAAACTGCTACTTTGAAAGATTCCCCTTAGAGATATCATTTAATTTTTGTTCCCATTGTGCCGTTAGCTTGGGGGATTTCAAATCCTTCGGAGCCAAATCTAGAAGCTGTTTGCCTTTAGAGGTTATATAGATATCTTTTCCTCTTTTCTCAATTAAGAAACCACCGTATAACTTTTCTATAATATCGGCTCTGGTGGCTACTGTACCAAGACCCCCCGTTTCTCCTATGGTCTTTATTAAGTCCTTGTTTTTGCTATCCATATACCTTACAGGATTTTCCATGGCTTGTAGTAGGGTGCCTTCATTAAAATATGCTGGGGCCTTAGTTTGTCCTGTGGTTTCTAGTATAGAAGATAACTTTAGGATGGCCCCTCGTTCTATATTAGGAAGGACTTGTTCTTCTATATTTTCATTATCTTCCTCTTCTTGATAATGGTATACTGCCTTCCATCCTTCCTTTATGACTACTTTTCCCTTTACTATAAATACCCCATTCCCTGCTTTTGCCTTTATAAGAGTTTGTTCATATTCAAAGGGAGGAAATAACACTGCTAAAAACCGTTTTACCACCAAATCATATATTTTTCTTTCATTTTCAGATAAAGCATTCAAAGACGCCCTTTGTTCTGTTGGGATAATGGCATGGTGATCGGAAACCTTATTATCATCCACAAAGGATGGATTTCCTTTGATTGTAGTCTTTAGAATCTGGTTTGTAAGTTTATTGTAAGCTCCCACAGTACAGGCCTGAACTCTATCCCTTAGTGTCTCTACTATGTCCTTGGATATATATTTAGAATCTGTCCTAGGGTAAGTTAAAACCTTATGATTTTCATACAATCTCTGCATGATGGATAAAGTTTCTTTTGCAGAATAGCCAAAAATCCTATTAGCATCCCTTTGAAGCTCCGTCAAATCATAAAGCCCTGGGGGGTAACTTTTCTTATAAGCTTTTTTAACTTCTATCACTTTTGCACTTTTATCTTTAATTGATTGTATGACATTATCCCTGTAGTTTTTATCAAAGGTACTAGTGCTATTTGTTTTATCATCTTGCCATAGGAACTTTATGCCATGAGCCTGTGCGCTGATTCCGTAATAAGTTTTTGGCTTAAAGCTTTTTATTTCCTCTTCCCTTTGTGCAATCATGGCTAAGGTAGGGGTCTGTACTCTTCCACAGGAGAGTTGGGCATTGTGTTTACAGGTTAGCGCACGGGTGGCATTAATGCCTACAATCCAGTCCCCTTCTGCTCTGGCTATGGCAGAAGCATAAAGATTATCATAAAATTTCCCATCCTTTAGTTTATTAAATCCTTCTTTTATTGCCTTATCAGTAACCGAGGAAATCCATAACCTTTTTATTGGCTTTTTAATATATACCTTTTCGATAATCCATCTGGCAACCAATTCCCCTTCTCTTCCAGCATCTGTTGCTATTATGATTTCTTCCACATCTTTTCTTTCCATCTGTTCTTTTACAGCATAAAACTGTTTGGATGTTTTTTTGATAATTTCTAGCTTTAATCTAGAAGGCAGAAGGGGCAAATCTTCCATATTCCATGACTGATACTTATTATCATACTTTTCTGGTTCCGCCAAGGTAACCAAATGGCCTAGAGCCCAGGTAACAATATATTTATTTCCTTCTAGTGCACCATTTATCTTTTTAGAACAATTAAGGACTCTTGCTAAGTCCCTGCCTACGGAAGGCTTTTCTGCTAATACTAATGTTTTTCCCATATGTCCAATCCTCTCAAAATCATTTCGTCTTAATAGTAGCATACTATAACTCCTGTACCATTGGGTACCATTGGGTACCATTGGGGACGGTTCTTTTTTACCATTGGGGACGGTTCTTTTTGATTTGTCTTTGATTTATTTAGACTTTTAGACTTTAACCTCATATTTTATTTACCATCTCTCTGGTTTAAAGCTTGCACCACATTATAAGATATTTCTAGAAGATTAGCAACTTTCCTTAAGGATAACTTGCTTCCTTTTATTAGTCTTATGATAAGTTCCTTCATATACATATTATTGGCCTTTATCTGTCTTAAATCAATGATTCCTTTTTCATTACAGTATTTAGAAATAATGTATTGTGCATTTTCAAGTCTATACTGTTCGAGGTCTTCTATAATTTCCAAATATTCATCTCCATCTGATTTCAAGTGAAATTTGGCAAGTTCTTTGATATCATAGTTAAAATAACTAAGTATCAATTTCATCTGCCTAGATTTGTTTACACTTTCTTCATTAAGATAATTTTTATAACTACTCCACTTATAATCGCCTACTTCTTTTACTATCTTTGCTTTAACTGGATTATTATGAACATATCTCACTACTTGAAGCAAATATTTCTCTGTTTCAATAGGTTCACTCTTAAAACGATCTTGAAACACATGCCCCGTATTCTTTCCTTTTTGATTATATTTCATTGCAAATTTGATATTAATCTTCTTTATTGCTAATGACATTTCTTTAATTCTTGATTTCAATACTATATGTACATGATTATCCATAATGCACCATGCTACTGTTTCTATTAAATGATCTTCTTCTTGTTCTTTAAGCATGTTTAAAAATTCTGTTTTATATACTTCACTAGAAAAAATCCAACTTCTATTGTTTCCGCGCATTATAATATGATAATATCCTGTACTGCTTTCTTTTCTTGCCTCTCTTGGCATAAAATCACCTCCTGTCAAATTATTGACAAAAGGTATAATTTAATACACAAAATAATCAAAAAGAACCGTCCCCGATGACTAATATTAAAATAGGCTCTTTGTCAATAGTTGGAGTAAGATTACAATCAATCCTACCCCAACTATTGACAAAGAGCCTATTTTTTTATTTACATGATGCTTTCTACTGTTTTTACTACGTTATCTACAGTAAAGCCGAACTTTTCAAATAGTATTTCCGCCGGTCCAGAAGCTCCAAAGGTATCTATGGAGATTACTTTTCCCTCCAATCCTGTGTATTTATGCCAACCAAAGGAGGAGGCTGCTTCTACAGCAACTCTTTTGGTAATATTTTTTGGAAGAACGCTGTTTTTGTATTCTTCACTTTGTTTTTCGAACACTTCCCAAGATGGCATGCTAACTACTCTAGCATTAATACCTTTTTCTTTTAGGATTGTATAAGCTTCATTGATTAACTGTACTTCTGAACCTGTTGCCATAAGAAGAACATCTGGATTTTCTGAATCCTTTAAGATATAAGCACCCTTAAGAGCATCCTTTCCGTCTGTGCCTAAATCAGGTAGATTTTGCCTTGTAAGTACCAAAGCCGTTGGTCCATCATTAGTTAATGCCGTATACCATGCTGCTGCAGTTTCTTTTCCGTCTGCTGGGCGATATACTGTAAATCCTGGCATACTTCTAAGCGCTGCCAAATGTTCAATAGGTTCATGGGTAGGACCATCCTCTCCAACCCCTATGCTATCATGGGTAAGCACATAAGTAACAGGAAGGTTCATTAGGGAAGATAGTCTCATAGCACCTTTCATGTAATCACTAAATACAAAGAAGGTCGCTCCGAATGCTCTTAAGCCGCCATGAACAGCCATTCCATTAACTATGGCAGCCATAGCATGTTCTCTTACCCCAAAGTGAAGATTGGCACCTGTTCTATCTTCTGCAGAATAGTCTCCTTTCCCATCCATATAAGTCTTAGTGGAAGGAGAAAGGTCAGCAGAACCACCAATAAGGTTAGGGATAATCTTTGCCAGACGGTTAATTGCTTTACCTGAAGCTTGTCTCGTGGCTACAGAACCAGTTATATTCCATAGTTCTTCATCGTTTAGAAGATCTACTGGAAGTTCTTTGCTGTTCCAGATATCCCACTCTTTTGCTAACTCAGGATACGTTTCTTTATAAGAAGCAAATAATTTATTCCAAGCTTCTTCTTCCGCTTTACCTTTTTTAATAATATCATCCATGTGATTTCTTACTTCTTTAGACACATGGAATTCTTCTGCAGCATCCCAGCCTAAGAACTCTTTCATTGCAGTAATGTTTTCTGCTCCTAAAGGTTCCCCATGCGCTGAGGCTTTCCCTTGTTTTGCAGGAACTCCATAACCGATTTGAGTCTTGATTTCGATAAGGGTTGGTTTCTTTGTTTCTTTTTTAGCTTGTACTATTGCCCTATTGATGGCTTCTACATCTGTTCCATCTTCAACGGTTAAAACCTGCCATCCGAAAGCATCAAAGCGCTTTCCTACATTTTCTCTAAAAGCAATATCGGTGCTTCCTTCTATGGAAATATTATTAGAATCGTATAATACAATCAGTTTTCCTAACTCTAATGTACCCGCTAAGGATGCTGCTTCTGATGAAATACCTTCCATCATACATCCGTCCCCAGATAAAGCGTAGGTGTAGTGGTCAACTATCTTGTGTTCTGGTCGGTTAAAGTGAGCTGCTAAATAGCTTTCTGCCATCGCCATACCCACTGCAGTAGCAATCCCCTGCCCAAGAGGGCCTGTTGTAACTTCAACCCCTCTTGTATGACCGTATTCAGGATGACCTGGGGTTTTACTGCCATATTGCCTAAAGCTTTTTAAATCATCCATGGTAAGACCATATCCAAATAAATGAAGTAAAGAATATAAAAGCATAGAGCCATGTCCTGCGGATAGAACAAATCTATCTCTATCCATCCATTCCGTATTGTTTGGGTTATGCTTCATTTGTTTTGCCCATAGGCTATAGGCCATGGGTGCTGCACCAAGGGGTAGTCCTGGATGTCCTGAATTAGCCTTTTGAATCCCTTCAGCTGCTAAAACTCTAATGGTGTTTACACTCATTCGCTCGATATTATTCATTTTTAAATCCTCCTTATTTTGATTAAAATTCTGCATTCCTTACTGTTCTAGGGAAGGAAATAACATCCCTTATGTTGCCCATTCCTGTTATATACATAATTGCTCTTTCAAAACCCAAACCAAAACCTGCATGCTTCGTTCCGCCATATCTTCTTGTATCAAGGTACCACCAATAATCCTCTTGCTTCATGCCTAATTCCTGAATTCTACTTTCTAGTACTTCAAGTCTTTCTTCTCTCTGGCTTCCCCCGATAATTTCTCCTACCCCTGGGACTAATAAGTCCATGGCGGCAACAGTTTTACCATCATCGTTTTGTCTCATATAGAAAGCTTTTATTTCTTTAGGATAGTCGGTAACAAATACAGGCTTATTAAATACCTTTTCTGTTATATATCTTTCATGTTCTGTTTGAAGATCAATCCCCCATTCCACGGGATATTCAAATTTATTGCCAGACTTCTTTAATATATCGATGGCTTCTGTATAAGTAATCTGCCCAAAATCAGAATTTACAATATTGCTTAGTCTATCAAATAATGTCTTGTCCACAAATTGATTGAAGAATTCCATTTCCTCAGGAGCATGCTCCATAACAAATTGAATTATATATTTTAACATATCTTCTGCCAATTTCATATCATCTTTCAAGTCTGCAAATGCCATTTCAGGTTCAATCATCCAAAACTCTGCTGCATGCCTTGCTGTATTAGAATTTTCCGCACGGAAGGTAGGTCCAAAGGTATATACATTTCTAAAGGCCATAGCATAAGTTTCAGCAGATAGTTGTCCACTAACTGTAAGATTTGTTTCTCTTGCAAAGAAATCTTTTTTAAAGTCGACATTTCCCCTATCATCCTTTGGGATGTTGTTAAAATCCAGATTAGAAACCTTAAACATTTCTCCTGCACCCTCAGCATCACTTCCTGTGATTATTGGAGTATGTACATAAACAAATCCTTTTTCTTGAAAGAATTGATGAATAGCATAAGCCGCTAAAGATCTTACCCTAAAAACTGCTGAAAAAGTGTTGGTCCTTGGGCGAAGATGGGCTATATTTCTTAAAAACTCAAAAGTATGCCTTTTTTTCTGTAATGGATAATCTGAAGAGGAATTTCCTTCCACTGTAATGGTTTCCGCTTTAATTTCGAAGGGTTGTTTTGCTTCGGGGGTTTTGACCATAATCCCTTCTACTGTAATGGAAGCTCCTATATTTAGTTTTGTAATCTCGTTAAAGTTATTCATGCCTTCTTCAAACACAATCTGAACACTTTTAAAAAACGAACCATCATTTAGTTCAATAAATCCGAATGTTTTGGAGCTACGGACTGTCCTAACCCATCCTCCTACCGCAACTTTACTATGGGCATATTCTTCTGTATTCCTGTAAAGTTCTTTAACTAATGTATATTCCACCTGTTTTTCTCCTCTCTTTTAAAGCCTATGCATTAAAATTCTTCATGACCTTCAAAAGGGCAAGTTTTATCTTCGTTCATGTAGTGGTAGGTGACACATGGCCCCTACCATAACTAAAGAAGTACTTTCATACATCCTTATAGTAAATAAATATTAGCTTTTTGGCAAGCTTCTATCATTTCATCAGACCACACTGTTGCTTGTACTTCTCCAATATGAGCCTTTTTCAAAAAGAACATGCATAACCTTGATTGGCCAATGCCTCCCCCTACGGTATAGGGCAGCTGACCCTTAAGTAGCTGTTTGTGAAAGTTCAGCTCTTTTCTATCCTCGCACCCCGTTATGACAAGCTGTTTTAAAAGGGCATTTTCATCTACTCTTATTCCCATCGAGGATAATTCCATAGATTTTTCTAGTATGGGATACCAAAAAAGTATATCTCCATTTAAAGTCCAATCATCATAATCTGGGGAGCGACCATCATGCTCCTTGCCCGATGCCAGTTTTTCTCCAATACCTATGATGAATACGGCCCCTCTTTCTTTTGTAATAGCATCTTCCCTTTGTTTAGGAGATAAGCTGGGGAATCTATCTTCCAGTTCTTGGGTGGTTATAAAGGTAATTTCTTCAGGTAAAGCTGGTTTGATGTTGGGGTATAGCTTTTCTACATACCCTTCGGTCTTTTTAAAAACATTATATATTTTCTTAACTATCTCTTTTAATGTCTCTATATTTCTTTGTTCCTTTGTTATAATTTTTTCCCAATCCCACTGATCCACGTAGATAGAATGAAGATTGTCTAATTCTTCATCTCTTCTTATGGCATTCATATCGGTATATAAACCTTCTCCTACAGAAAAATTATATTGTTTTAGGGCCATTCTCTTCCATTTAGCTAGGGAATGTACTATTTCTACAGTTTTTCCTCCTATGCCATAAACATCAAAGGTTACCGGCCTTTCCACTCCACTTAAATTATCGTTTAATCCTGTTTCACTTTTAACAAATAAAGGTGCAGATACCCTCGATAAATTTAGCTCTTCCGCCAATGCTTTTTCAAAATAATCCTTTAATTTTTTAATTGCATCTATAGTTTCTCTAATGGAGAGAGGAGATACATATTCATTAGGTATTATTAAGGCTTTTATTGCGTCATTCATTAATTTTCCCCCTGACTTCTTTTTGCTTGCTTTAATTTTATCATTATATCATACTCAAAGTGAATTTTAAAATAGTTAATGCATATTTTTGCTACAATCTAGAAGTTTAATTCCAATCGTTGTAGGGGTTTTACAGCAGGCCCATCTAAAACTTCCCCCGTATAAGTAAACCTTGAGCCATGGCAGGGGCAATCCCAAGACTTTTCCGCATCATTCCATTTTAACTCACAGCCTAGATGAGTACAGGTTGTATCTACAAGATACACTTTCCCGTTTTTATCTTTGTAAGCTCCTATTCTTCTTCCCCCTATCTCAATTGTTGTCCCTTCTTCTTCTTTTATATCGTTAAGGGTATCTCGCGGAATATCTAGTTTCCCAGAAATCAGTTCCTTTGCAACATCTGCATTGATTTGCATAAACCTTTTGGCTGATTGTGTTAAAGTAACCCTCGAAGGGTTAAATACTTCTTCACAGGAATTTTTTTGTTTAAAATAATATCCCTAATAAGGGCCCCTGCTACTACACTATGGGTCATTCCCCATTTCTTAAAACCCGTAGCCACATACATATTATTTGCAGCCTTTGTAATTTTCCCAATATAGGGGATATCATCTAAAGGCATACAATCCTGAGTGGACCAATGGTATAATATTTTTTCTACGTTATAATTTTCATTGGCAAATTCTTCTAACCTTCGGTAATGTTCTGCCGCCTCCTTATGATGCCCAGTCTTATGTTCCTCCCCAACAAGAAGTACCAATTCTCCATTTTCATAGGGCTGTGAACGGAGAGAATGGCTGGGACTTTCTGCAGAAAGATACATCCCACCAGGAAACTTTTCCTTGATTTTCATTCCGAGGGCATAAGTCCTTGATTCATACATCCTAGCAAAATAGAACCCGTAATGATCATGCACTGGAAAATGTGAGGCAATAACAACATGTTTGGCAGTTATTTTACCCTTATCGGTAATTATGATATAAGGATCTTCACCCGTGATTTCTTTCATTCTCGTATTCTCAAATATAAAGCTACCTTCTTTAGAGATGGTTTCTGCTAAGGGGAGTAAGTATTTTCTCGGATGAAATTGGGCCTGATTATCGAATCTTATGGCACCCTTAATAGGAAAGGGCAGAGGCAGCTCCTTATCGTAAAAAGCATTTATACCTAATCTTTGGGCTGCTGCTACTTCTTTTTCTACCTTAATTATGTATTCATCGGATTGAGCATAAACAAATGACGGTTGCCTCGTAAAGTCACATTTTATATTGTTTTCATTTATAATTTTATTAATCTCTTCTATGGCCCATAGATTAGCGTCAGCATATAGTTTTGCCTTTTCTTCTCCAAATTTATTAATTAGAGTATCATATATAAGGTGGTGCTGTGCTGTAACCTTGGCAGTGGTATGCCCTGTTACCCCTTCTAGAATTCTTCTTGCTTCTATCAAACAAACTTTTAATCCTTCCTTTTTTAAATAGTAGGCAGTCTTTATCCCTGCCATCCCCCCACCGATAATAGCCGCATCCACCGATATATCTTGCGATAGCTCCGGGTAATTAGTCGGTGGAGTTGAAGAAATCCAATAAGATTTAGATTTTTCTTTTATCATCTTTTTTATCTCCTTTAAATAATATATTTCTAATTAGTTTGTGTAGGAATTCTTTCAGTTATGTATGCATACATTTAAAATGAATTAAATATATAAATAAAGGTGATTTTATGAGCAAAATATATAATCGCAAAGCAGCTTCTGAATATGCTATTAAATATGGTCTATCTCCAAATCCACAGTATGTGTATTATCAAGGGGATGATTGCACAAACTTTATTTCCCAATGTCTTGCAGCTGGAGGCGCAAAAAAATCATTACCATCCTACCCATCCTTGGTGGTATCAAAATGGAAGAACTTCTATCTGCTGGGCAGTAGCTGCTTCCTTATACTGGTATATTAAAGTAATGACAAAAGAAAATCAGCTAGGCATAAAAGCAAAAACCATCTCCATAAAGGGAGATGGTTTATATGACTCCTCCATTGCTGATTTATTAGAAATGGGGGATATTATTCAATATAGAAACAATCAAGATAGGATACAACATTCTGTTATTATTTCTGGATTTAATGTTGTTAATGGTATAAAAGAACCCCTTATATGTCAGCATACCTATGAGGCTATAAATATTCCTTGGAGAAAAAACTTCAAGGAAACCATATTTCATCATATTGTATCAATTAGTTAAATAAGTAAACTAATGACTTCAGAGGCCGCCGCCTTATCTAATACAATTGTTGTATCGTGATGAAGCTGTAAAATCGATGCAGGAACCTCGGGGGTAATATCCCCGGCAATAGTCCTTTTAATTATTTCTGCCTTCTTGGATCCATTGGCTAAAAGAACAATTTTTCTAGCCTGCATAATCGTCTTAATTCCCATGGTAATAGCTTTTTGGGGCACTTCTTCGATGGAATCAAAGAACCTACTATTTATTTCAATAGTATTTTCATCTAAGTTCACTAAATGGGTTAAGGCTTCGAATTTTTTACCCGGCTCATTAAATCCTATATGTCCATTTTCACCTATTCCTAATATTTGAAGGTCAATTCCACCGGCTTCTTTGATCTTATTTTCATAAGATTCACATTCCTTATTGATATCTTCTGCCATGCCATTAGGAATGTGGATGCGTTCCTTTGGTATATTGATATGGTTAAATAAATTATCTGCCATGAAATAATAATAACTTTGTAAATTATCCCTGGTGATAGGATAATATTCATCTAAGTTAAATGTGGTAATCCCTGATAGGTCTAGCCCCGCCTCTTTATGCATACGTACCAATTCCTTATACATACCCACAGGGGTTCCCCCCGTTGCAAGTCCTATGGTACCCTCTGGTTTAAGATGAACCTGGCTTGCCAGTATATGCGCTGCTCTCTTGCTCATTGCTTCATAATTCTCTTCTACATAAACTCTTAGATTGTTAAACTTAAAATTCATATAATATCTTCCCCTTTCCAAATGTCAAATAAATATCTACTGCTTCATCGAATATGGTGATATCGGCGTCTTTCCCTACTTCGATACTTCCCTTTTTCTTATCAATACCAAGAGCCTTTGCTGGGTTGATTGTAACAGTAGAAATAAGTTTGGGAAGAATCCAAGGAGTGTACCTACTAAAATTATATACCGCTTTATTTAATTTGAGAATACCCCCAGCCAAAGTTCCATCTTCTAATTTTGCATAACCATTCTTTACGAACACCCTTTGACCCCCTAAGGTGTATTCCCCATCTTCTTTTCCAGCTGCTCCCATACTGTCTGTCACTAAGATTATATTATCAAGGCCCTTCACCTTTAGAATCATTTCAAATAGCTCTGGGTGAATATGGATGGTATCTGCTATCACCTCACAGGTAATATCCCTCGTTAATGCCGCCCCTACTCCTCCAGGACTTCTATGATGCAGACCTGTCATAGCATTGAACAAATGAGTAACATGGCTAATACCACAGGAAATACCCTCTAGCGCCTCCTCATAGGAGGCATTTGTATGTCCCATGGAAAGTACAATATGGGTTTCATTTTTAACTTTTTTAATAAATTCCAAGGCTCCTTCAAGTTCAGGTGCTAAGGTAATTAAAGAGATGATATCTTTATACTCCCTAATGATTTCAAAATCAGGTGCTCTAATATACTGCTCATCTTGAGCCCCTTTAAACTTCCTATTTATAAATGGCCCCTCCATGTGAACGCCTAAAACCTCTGCTCCATTAACCCCCCTTTGCTTTACCTGACGTACCCTATAAAGGGCGTTATATATTTTGTCTAAGGGCATGGTCATGGTAGTGGGTAGGAAAGCTGTTACTCCATTTCTTGCTATCCCTTCACTTATTCTTTGTATAGCTTCCTCACATCCATCCATTGTATCGTATCCGTCATATCCATGAATGTGTAAATCAATAAATCCTGGGGAGATATATCTACCCCCTACATCTATTTTGTCCATATGGGCCATGGCATATATCTCTTTTTCATCAACAATAGCTCTAATCTGCTCATCAAAAATAACTGCTTTGTTTCGATATATTTCTCCCTTTATAATTAGTCTGCCATTATATAAACATTTCATATTTATTCCTACTTTCGTGTCTAAATACTTAACTGTTCATCAATGTCTTTGGTTAGAATCCCGTGGCAATTATAACCACTAATCATTGTAATAGACACAATTTCCTTACATTTTACCATATACCTTTTTCCTTTACTATATAAAAAAGAGTAAAATAAAAAACCAACTAAAACAGTTTATCCTAGTTGGCTTCTATTATTCTTTTTCTTTATTTTAAAACTAAATGCTGCCTATCAGATGGCGAAATCTAAACTCAATGAAAATATTCAAAAACACAAACTACCAATTTTGTCATTCTTGTTGTAGCGAATAGTCTCATTATTTACGGGTCTTCCAAGATTCTTCATTCCGCTTCATTCTATTCAGAATAGGATAACTTAGTTTCGAAACCTCCCCCTGATTCCCTACAATATCTCTCCTGTTGTGGTGATAATCACTTCCTTATAGTTTACAATCTTCTGTGAACTTAGCATTGCAGTCTTAACAGCGGATACAATTCCTCCACAGCAAGGTACTTCCATTCTGACTACGGTGATGCTTTTTGGATTATGAATTTTTAGCATCTCAGTAAGCTTATTTGTATAGTATTCATTGTCATCTAGTTTAGGACAGCCTATCATGGTAATATGATTTTTAATAAAATCTTGATGGAAATTGGCATAGGCAAAAGGAGTACAATCTGCAGCAATAAGCCAATCTGGATTATTAAGATATGCTGCACTTGGATTAATTAGTTTTAACTGTACAGGCCACTGCATTAACTCAGATTGAAGATCTTCTTTAGGTTCAGATTTAACTTCAACCTTTTCTTTAACTGCAGGCTGCTTTCTTTCTATGGTTTTTGCCATGGTTCCCGGACAGCCGCAAGGCATAGGTGAGGCTTTAGCTTTTTTTCTTTCTGCCATTTTCTTTTGAACCAGTTCTTCATCGTAGGGCTTACTTTCCCTTTCGATGATTTCTATAGCATTGGTAGGACATTGGGGTAGACAATCTCCCAAACCGTCACAGTATTCATCGGATATGAGTTTTGCTTTCCCATCAATAAGTTCTATGGCTCCTTCATGGCAAGCTTCAATACATAATCCACATCCATTACATTTTTCTTCGTGTATATGAATAATTTTTCTTAACATTTGAACTCCTCCCTTGTGATTATGGCCTCATTATAGCATTATTAAAATATAAATCTGTGATATATATTACAAAAATACCCCATTTGTTATATCTTTCTTCTAACTTGACTAATCATATCCATAAGTTATAATAATCTAAATGAAGTAGTGAAATGAGGATATCCATGGATTCAATAGAAAAAATCTATAAGAAAAACAGTATTATAAAAACCGAAAACCCCTCTCCTAATCATTATTTTTATAAGGGCTTTAAACTAGGTATTCCTATTGCCCTAGGGTATTTTCCCGTGTCTTTTACCTTCGGTCTAATGGCAGTTAATGGGGGTATTCCTGTTTGGCTTTCTATTTTTATTTCTTTTTCAAATCTTACCTCTGCCGGGCAATTTGCAGGTGCCTCCTTAATAATTCATAATGCCTCCCTGTTTGAAATTGCTCTAACTACCTTTGTAATAAATATTAGATATATGTTAATGTCTCTTTCTTTATCGCAAAAGATTGTTCCGGGGATGCCTCTAATTAAAAAATGTGTTATGGCCTTTGGAATTACCGATGAAACTTTTTCTGTTGCTTCCCTTGAAAAGGATGATATAACCTTTTCATATATGCTAGGCCTTATTATTGGACCTTTTTGGGGCTGGGTTTTAGGTACAGCCACCGGAGCCATAGCCTGTAATTTACTGCCAAGCCAATTACAAAGCTCTATGGGAATCGCCCTATATGCTATGTTTATAGCTTTGGTAATTCCAACAACAAAAAAAATCAAAAGCTGCTTTAATCGTAGTGCTTTCGGGGATATCTATAAGTTCCATGTTTAAATGGCTTCCTTGCATAAATCAAATATCTAGTGGCTTTAGAATCATTATCTCTACCATTATTGCCTCCACTATAGGCGCATTATTATTTCCGAAAGGAGAGGAAATATGAGTTATGCTTTTATCTCTGTCATAACAATGGCCCTAGTAACCTATATTCCTAGAGTCTTGCCTCTTGCAGTTTTTAATCGGAAATTGAAATCAAGATTTCTTCAATCATTTTTATCCTATCTCCCTTTTGCTGTTTTGGGTGCAATGACTTTTCCAGATATTCTTTATTCCACAAGTCATTTATCCTCTGCAATTGCTGGCATGATTACTGCCCTTGTTTTAGCCTATTTTGAAAAAGGGCTTATGACTGTCGCCATCAGTGGTATTATTATGGTATATCTTTGGGAATTATTTATTTAAATTTTGTTAAGTATGAATATTTATTTTGTATTTGGTAATACTACAAACACCTCCCTTTTTTATACATAAAAAAGGCGTCGACTCTCCCTTAGCCGACGCTTTTTTGATTATTCATTTTTTTATTTCATTCATTTCTAAATCTATTTGCTCCTTTAATGATGAAGGAGGATTAAATAAAGAGTCATACCTAAACAATATGAATCCAAGATAATTATCTTCTTTTCTTCCATCTTCAATCATCCTTTGAAGTATACTTGTAGCCTTCATCCATTCTGCCTTTCCGCTCCCCGCCCAGGAATCCTCACGGCCTACCTTATAAGCAGCGAGCCCTACATATAACTGAATATCCGGATTTTTCATCAGATTCACCCATTGTTTAACCACTTTATCGTAGGGGTAGGTAGAATGTTCATACCCAAAGTAAATTTGTGGGCATATATAATCAACATATCCCGGATTTGACAACCATTTATAAATGTCAGTATACTGCTCATTATAACTTTTTGAAATGATGGCCTGTGGGCTTATGCCAAATTTAATTCCCGGGTTATTGTCTTTAATCCCCTTATATACCGCTCTAACTAGCTGATTTACATTTTCTCTTCTCCAATCCGAAAGGTTTAAGATGCCCCCGTTTAATTTGTATCTTTCATAATCAACTTTATCAAAGTTAGCATCTGTTGTAGGATAAAAATAATCATCAAAATGTATCCCATCTACATCATATTTCTCTATTATTTCAATAACTCCATCCGTAATTAATCTTTGTACATCCATACTTGCAGGATTATAATATATACCATTGCCAACTTTAATCACTTTGTTACTTCCGTCTTCTAACCATTTTAGGGCTTTATTGTCTGCACTTAGAGGTTTTGTATTGTTCCTAATACGGTAGGGGTTAATCCATGCCTCAAAGTCTAGGCCTTGGGCATGGGCCTCTTCCACCATAATTCCAAGAGGATCGTAGCCCGGATTTATTCCTTCTATTCCTGTTATAATATAGGACCATGGGAAAATTTCCGAAGGATATATAGCATCCCCAAAGGGCCTTACCTGAACTATTACCGTATTTAATCCTGCTTCCTTAATATTTTTAAACATCCCCTTTATGGCTTCTTTGAATTGGCCTTCCGTTTTATTAGGAAAGATTGTCTGCAATTCTAAATATGAAATCCAAACTCCTCTTACCTCCCCATTCTTATGGCTTTCTTTTTCCGGATACCCTTCATCTAAGTAACCCTCCACTAACAAATTTAACCTTAGGAGATTATCGATTTTGCAGGCTTTTTCAACACTAATACCTGATATTGCTCCTCCTTTAACCAAAGTATAAATTAAACTATTATCCTGATTTTGTATTTTAGCATAAAGTGAATTATAAGATACCATAACTATGTAATCTCTTAAAAAATTATTATTCCCTATGGATTTTAGTACAGAAACTTCATTGTCATCTAGTATGTCTATCTTATTAGCAAAATCCAAGGCATTATTTATATTAAAATCTCCATCTTCATCACTATAACCTAGGGCCCTTAGAACCATAGTTGTATATTGGGCTGGGGTTATATCATTCTTCGAACCAAATAATATGGGGCTTACGCCATTGGTTAACCCGTTTTTATATAAGTAACCAACATATGAACTAGCCCAGGCAGGTACATCTATAAAGGGGTGGGCATGGGTATAAATCTCTTTAGAAGCTTCCTTTTCCTCCCCTAATAATCGCACCAGCATTATTGCTCCTTCTACACGATTGGCCTTTCTATTCAATTCAAAACCCCTATCGCTTCCCTTGAAAAGTCCCAATTCCTTTAAAATTTGAGCCTTTTCGTGGTAAATTCCTTCCTCATATCCATACACTAATGTTATGCCCGAAGAAGCAGTGACTACAATCATAATCACCATTAAAAATGTCTTTACTTTATTAGATAGCCCTTCCAAAATTTTTCCCCCTTAATCCAAGTAATTATATTTTTTAGTTATGCTTATAACATTATATCATGTTATATTAACTTGTTATTTTACATATTTATTAAATTATTTCTTTCACGATATGGTATAGACAGATGCCCATTAAAATATGGTATAATATTCTTAATAAAAACCTGAGGGTGATACAAAATGAATTCAAAATCTATTAAAGTATGGCTTTTATCTACCTATCAAAATAATGAAGTTTTTGTTTATAATGATGAGTTAAAAAGACTTGAAAAATATCTTGGTATAAATATCGATGTTAAAACGATTCCATGGAACAGGGCCTATGATATTATGATAAAGGCATTTAAAAATGGTTCTCCCCCAGACGTGCTTGAATTAGGCTCCACTTGGATCAGTATTTTTGCCCACTTAGGTTACCTTAAAGAGGTGCCTTCATATTTTAAAATTCGCCCCAGCCTTAGTAAATGGATGGATGATTGCTCCATATATAAAGGAATCCGTTATAGTATACCTTGGTTTATTGAACCGGTTGTCTTGGCAACTAACCAAGATTTTCTTGAAAAACATAATATAGATTATACCGATATTTGTAGTAGGGATATCCTTTATGACATCTGCCGGGAAATTTTCCTAAAAGAAAATACATCCAGTACTCAAAACGAGCATATTCCTTTTGGCTTTACTGCTAGACCTGATCCAGGAACCCTCCATTTTTATATGGCATGGTTATATAAGGAAGGATATGTTTTTCCTAATTTGACTAAGTATGAAAATAACCTCATTGACTTAAATTCTTTTGTCGAAACCTTTAAATATATTGTGAAGTTAATGAATATCAGTTCAACGAATATCAATGACCCTAATATATATTCAAGAATTCTTCACGAAAAATTTTATAATAAAAATAAATGTACTTTCCTTATGGATACGACGAATCGCTCTGTTGTAAACACACTAAAGTACAAAAAAAATCATACCGTAATCCCCGTTCCCGCTAAGTCTCCCGATATGAAGGCATATGCTGGGGGCGCACTCCTTAATGTGTCTTCAACAACAAAATACCCTAATGAATCTTGGGAAATAGTAAAACATCTAACTTCAGATTCTTTCATTGAAAAATGGGCCCCAGAAAGCGGAAACCTTCCGGCTTTTCATTCTCCTTTTTGGGATAAACATTTAGATAACCAAGCCATTAGGACCATTTATTCGGAAATCATCAATTCTAAATCCTATTCTTTTCATCCCTTATGGCGAAATATAGAATTGGTACTTTCTGAGGGTATTTTTAATATTTTTTGGTTTATAAAAAACTCTAATCCCGATTCGTCTTATAATAAATTATACAAAATCCTAAATAGGATCAATAAAAATACCTCTAGCATACTCAATATTGCATGGGAGATGAAATATTATGATTAAAGATTTAAAAGAAGAAATACTTTTAATAAGTATGGAAATCTGCAATATTTTGTCAAATCACAAGGATTATACCCTAGTCTATGAGCATGTGGGGGAATATATTTTAAACGAGCTCAATAAATCACTTGGGGACATCAGTTTTCTAAGCATATATATTATGGATGATTCAGGGAAGTTTTTGAAAGAAGAAGTTGTCTGTTCAAAAAATTCAACGACTCAGGGAAATAATTTACTTCCCATTTACCAAGTATCCCAAGAATTTAATGATACTTTAAACATACTTCAAATCGAAAATGGTGATGAATACTATATAAAACTACTTTTAAGAAATGCTGACCATTTAATTGGATTGTTACAAATTATAAGTAAAAAACAATTGACTACCGGGACATTAGATGTTCTGAACTATTTAGGCACCTCCATTTCCATAGGAATACTTCAAATTATTTTATCAAACAAAAATATCGAAAGTAAAAAACTTCTTAACGTAACCATAGACGTTTCTAGAAATCTACAACCCCTAGTGAGTATAGATGAAATTATTTCTACATTTGCTCATTTAGTAACTAAGCATCTTAATTTTGATCGTATTACACTGTTTCTATACGATGAATTTGATAAAAATATATCAATAAAACGCTGTATTGATTTTAATGGCAATACTTTTGATTTAGAAACAATTCCTAAAATACCTAATTTAAATAAGGGTCCAAAATCCCTTGATTATTTAGTTGGATATTGGGTTCCACTAATAAGTAATACACGAGTTGTCGGGGCCGCTCTTTTTGATAATATTTATTCCTCGTATCCAATATCTGATTTAATCCTTGAAATCCTTAGTCCTTTATGTAATCAATTTGCTTCTACGGTTGAAAATATTCGCCTTTTTAAAAACCTGCAGTATTCTGCCCAAAGGGATACCCTAACAGACCTATACAATAGAAGGTTTTTTGAAGAACAAATGATTAATCTAGATAAAGAAGATTTTCTTCCCCTTTCTCTTATTATCGGAGATGTTAATGGACTAAAAATAACCAATGATATCTTTGGTCATTATGAAGGAGATAAATTGCTTGTGCAAATTAGTAAAATCCTTAAAACTGTTTGTCCTTCTAAAGGAATTATTGCTAGGTGGGGTGGAGATGAATTTATTATCTTGCTTCCTAATACAGATAAAAAACAAGTAAAAAAAATATGCAATGATGTATACTCAGCCTGTTTATCCTACGAAAACTATAAATTCCAATTAAGCATTTCTACAGGCTATTCTACTAGGATTACCCTAGATAAAACCATCCCGCAAATTATTAAAACAGCCGAAAATCAAATGTATAGAAATAAACTATTAGATAGGGATAAGTTTAGAAGTTCCTTTATTGATTCTCTCAAAAAAACCCTAGAGAAAAACTGCAAAGAAACAGTCCAACATTTAGACAGAATGCATCATCTAGCAGAGAGCTTTGGATATCATTTTAACCTAACCGATAACGAAATATGTGATTTAAAACTTCTAGCCTTACTCCATGATATTGGAAAAGTAGCAATTAGTAAGGATATCCTTAATAAATCAGGCAAACTTACTACTGAGGAATGGGAACTATTAAAAACCCATTGTGAAATAGGTTGTAGAATTGCTCAATCTTCTACAGACTTGGCTCATATTGCCAATTATATATTGAACCATCATGAAAGATGGGATGGCACTGGGTACCCCACCGGGAAAAAAGGATTAGATATTCCTAAGTTATCCCGCATTATTGCAGTACTTGATGCCTATGATGTAATGCTTCATGGGAACCATTATAAGTCAGCCCTTTCTTTTGAAGAGACTATTGGTGAATTACAACGAGAATCTAGAAAACAATTTGATCCTCATATAGTTGATGTCTTTTGTAATGCTATCCTTACTTAGTTTTAACTCTTTTCGCTGTTACAAAGGGTATAAACAATTATGCCATTCCGGGTTTTAGGAGGAATGGCATAATTTCTATACTTTATATGACATAATAATTCTTCAAACTTTTATGCAAAATAATCTACCCCTGATTTGAATAATTTCTGGTCTTTTTCTCCTGGGATATTTTTAGATACATTTTCTCCCATTCTCTCTGAATGACCCATCTTTCCTAAAACTCTTCCATCAGGGCTTGTAATTCCCTCTATAGCATTCATGGATCCATTAGGATTAAAGGCTATATCGTAGGTAGGTTCCCCCCTAAAATCCACATATTGGGTTGCCACTTGTCCATTAGCAAACAATTTATCCATGATTTCATCACTGGCTACAAACCGTCCTTCTCCGTGGGAAACTGCTATTTGATGGATATCTCCTACTTCTATATTACTAAACCATGGAGATTTTACAGAAGTTACTTTTGTCGTGGCCATACAAGATACATGTCTTCCTATGGTATTAAAGGTAAGGGCAGGAAAATCCATATTCATATCTACGATTTCACCAAAGGGCACTAAACCTAGCTTTATAAGGGCCTGAAAACCATTACCTATGCCTAAGATCAAACCATCCCTATTATTTAAAAGATTCATAACTGCCTCTTTAATCTTTGGATTTCTAAATACTGTTGCAATAAACTTACCACTACCTTCTGGTTCATCCCCAGCACTTGCCCCTCCGGGAATCGTGATTATCTGCGAATTATCAATTGATTTAACCATCCTATCTATGGATTTTTCTATATGGGCAGGGGTTAAATTTTTAAATACAAAGGTTTCACCTATAGCTCCTGCATCTTCGAAAGTTTTTTGAGTTTCATATTCACAATTGGTCCCAGGGAATACTGGAATAAATACCCTTGGTTTTGCTATTTTTATATGGCTCTTATTGGTATTCTTGCCAATGAAAATTTTATTTATAGGCTTATTTTTTATTTCTTTTATTTTTGTCGGGAATACACTTTCCAATGGTTTTGTCCATTCCTTTAACATTTCTTCTATAGAAATTTTGACATTACTAATCTTGATGCTTCCATCTTCCATAGTAGTACCTAAAACTTTATACTCTACATCTCCTAGTAGTTTTATATCATCTTTACCCATTTCAACGATAATAGAACCATAATTAGGGGCAAAAAGCATTTCTTTTCCTATTTCTTCTGTAAAAATCATACCTATATTGTTACCAAAACTCATTTTACTGATGGCTTCTGCTATTCCACCGATTTTTACTGTATGGGCTGACACTATCTTTTTATCCTTAATAAGCTTAGTTATTTTAGAATAGGTTTTATCTAATTCTTCAAAGTCCGGAAGTTCAAATTCATCCCTCTTAAGAGGAATATAAACCACTGCATTATTTTCCTTTTTAAATTCAGGGGATATTACATTATCAACTTCAACTAAACTTACGGCAAATGCAGTTAAAGTCGGTGGCACATCCAAATCTTCAAAGGTTCCTGACATACTATCCTTTCCGCCTATTGCACCTATTTGTAATTTCTTCTGAACATAATACGCTCCAAGCAATGCACTAAAAGGCTTACCCCATTTTGCAGTATCGGTACCCAAGCGCTCGAAATATTCTTGAAGAGTTAGGCGAATACTTCTATAATCGCCCCCCGCTGCCACCACCTTAGAAACTGCCTCAATTATAGCATATACCCCACCATGGAAGGGACTCCACCTAGAGAGTTTGGGATTATATCCATGACTCATGATGGTTCCTGTTTTTGTCTCTCCATCTAATACAGGTATTTTACTTACCATAGATTCTGCTGGGGTTAATTGATATTTTCCCCCAAAAGGCATAAGTACTGTTCCTGCTCCGGCTGTGCTATCGAACCTTTCTACAAGACCTTTTTGACTGCATACATTTAAATCTCTAAGATTGGTCATCCAGGCTTCTTTAATATCTTCAAGTTTTTCTTTAACTTCTGTAGAAATAGTATTAAAATAATTTTTATTATCTTCAGGTTTTGTTACGAATACATTTGTTTTTTGAGTTGCCCCATTAGTATTTAGGAAATCCCTACTTATATCTACAATAGCTTTATTGTTCCAAAATATCTTTAATCTGTTTTCTGAAGTTACTTTAGCAACTACAACAGCTTCTAGATTTTCTTCCTCCGAAAGAGCTATAAATTCTTTTGCATTATCTTTCTCTACAACAACTGCCATTCTTTCTTGGGATTCTGAAATAGCTAATTCTGTTCCGTCTAACCCTTCATATTTTTTTGGTACTGCATTTAAGTCAATCTCAAGTCCATCTGCCAACTCGCCTATAGCAACAGATACTCCCCCTGCCCCAAAATCATTACAACGTTTAATCATTGTACTTACTTTAGGGTTTCTAAATAATCTTTGGATATTTCTTTCCGTTGGTGGATTTCCTTTTTGCACTTCTGCTCCACAACTGGTAAGGGATTCTTCTGTATGTTCCCTAGATGAGCCAGTAGCTCCCCCACAGCCATCACGCCCTGTCCTACCTCCGAGTAAAATTATTAAATCCCCTTCTTTTGGGACATCTCTTACTACATTTTTCCTAGGGGTAGCCGCAATAACGGCTCCTAATTCCATTCTTTTTGCTATATATCCTTCGTCATAGATTTCCGCCACATGACCAGCTGCCAGACCAATTTGATTTCCATAGGAACTATAACCGCGAGCGGCTTCTATGGTTATCTTTCTTTGGGGAAGTTTGCCTGGCAAGGTATCTTCAACTGAAGTTCTAGGATCCCCACTACCGGTTATACGCATAGCCTGATAAACATAGGACCTTCCCGATAAAGGGTCTCTAATTGCTCCTCCTAGACAGGTAGAAGCGCCACCAAAGGGTTCTATTTCTGTCGGATGGTTATGTGTTTCATTTTTGAACATTACAAGCCATTCTTCATCTTTTCCATTAACATCAACATTAACTATAATACTGCAGGCATTAATTTCACCAGATACTTCAAGGTCCTCCAGTTTGCCCAACTTTCTTAATTCTTTCATGCCTATAAGAGCTATATCCATAAGAGAGATATTCTTATCTTTTTTATCATAAACAAATCTTCTTCCTTGTAGATACGCTTCGTAGGCTGTTTTAATAGGGGTTGTAAAATGCCCATCTTCTATTTCTATATTTTCAATATTGGTTAAAAATGTACTATGTCTACAGTGATCGGACCAGTAAGTGTCTAGAACCTTAATTTCTGTAATACTAGGGTCCCTGTTTTCTTCATTTTTGAAATATCCTTGGCAGAACACAACATCGTCAAAACTCATAGCAAGGCCTAGGTTATTTTTCATTTCTTTTAATCCTTCTTTAGAAAGATTTATAAATCCTTTTACAATTTCCACTTCCTGTGGAATAGAAAATTCCATAATTAAAGTTTCAGGCTTTTCAAGGGAAGTTTCCCTTGAATCTACGGGATTTATACAATAATCTTTTATGGCGATGTATTGTTCATTGTCAATATTTCCTTTTAATTTTATTACCTTAGCTACCTGAACAATAGGTTTTTCTTTTTGTGTTAATATTTGAATGCATTGTGCCATCGAATCGGCCCTTTGATCGTATTGACCCGGAAGGTATTCCATGGCAAATACTCTTTCCCCTTCATTTACAGGAATTTCTTCATCATAAACATCATCTATAGTGGGCTCCGAAAAAATTGTAGTTCTTGCCCTATTATAAGTTTCATCATCTATTCCTTCTATATAATATCGTTGAATAATTTGTACATTTTCTAATTCGTTTATAAGCAGGTTTTCTTTTAGATCCTTATACAAGGCTTTAGCTTCTACATCAAAACCAGGTTTTTTCTGAACAAAAACGCTCTTAACACCACTCATTTATCTAACCCCCATGTTTTTATTTTTGTTTACAATCATATTTTAACATGATATTATTAATAAATAAAATTAATAATTTTAATATGTTTTATTAGGAGGACTAATAAATGGATGTAAATTTTGAACTTTATAAGGTTTTTTATTATGTAGCCTCTACCCTCAGTTTTTCTGAGGCAGCAAATAATCTTTTTATATCCCAATCAGCAGTAAGTCAGTCTATCAAAAACCTAGAAGAAAAACTAAATATACAATTGTTTTTTAGGAATACAAAACAGGTTAGGCTTACAAAAGATGGAGAAGTATTATTCCAACATATAGAACAAGCATATAATCTAATCAAAAACGCCGAGCGAACCATCGATGAAATACATTCTTTAAGCAAAGGAGAAGTTCGTATAGGAGCCAGTGATACTATTTGCAAATATTATCTTCTACCCTTTTTCAAAGAATTTCATAAGTTATATCCAGGGGTAAAAATCCATGTGACCAATGGTACTTCCCCTAAATGTGTGGAACTTTTACAACAAGGGAGTGTAGATTTTATAATATCTAATATTCCTAATCATTATGTAGATGTCTCGATGATTATAAAAAAGGTGCAACCCATTCAGGATGTATTTATAGCAGGAATGCAATTTAATGAGTTGAAAAATAGGCAAGTTTCTCTAAAAGATTTAGAAAAATACCCATTCCTTATGCTAGAAAGTAAGACTACAACTAGAGAGTTTTTCGATGATATGATAAAAGAAAAAAACATTAACATAATTCCCGAAATCGAGCTGGGGAGTATTGATCTTTTAGTTGAAATGTCAAAAATCGGCCTTGGTCTTACTTTTGTATGGAAAAATTGCATTAAAGAACAATTAAAATCGAAGGAGGTCTTTATGGTTCATGTAAAGGAAAAAATACCTGTACGTTATTTAGGCGTTATAACTCATAAACATATTCCCCTTTCAATTGGAGCCAAAAAGTTCATTGAACTCCTTTATTAAATAACGCAATTTCATTGACATAATTTTATTTTTACTATATACTTTGACTGTCAAAGTATTTGACATGCAAATAAAATTAAGGAGTGATAACATGAAACTTCCTTCATTAAATATCGGCAATCTCATTGCAGAGATTCCTATTATCCAAGGTGGCATGGGAGTCGGGGTATCAAGATCCGGTTTAGCTTCCGCCGTTGCTAACGAGGGGTGCATCGGAATCATTTCCGGTGTTCAAATTGGTTTCAACGAGCCTGATTTTGAGACCAATAGCAATGCTGCTAATATAAGAGGTTTGCAAAAGGAGATAAAAAAGGCAAGGGAACTAAGTCCAAAAGGAATTATAGGTGTAAATATATTAACAGCTATGAATAGTTATAAGGAATTAGTAATTACCGCAGTTAAAGAAAAAATAGACTTAATTATATGTGGTGCAGGCCTGCCTGTAGATCTTCCTGAACTAGTTAAAAATTCTGCTTCTAAAATTGTTCCTGTAGTTTCTTCCGGTAAGGCTGCATCTGTTATAACTAAGCTTTGGGATAAAAGATATAAGTATCTTCCCGATGCCCTGATTGTAGAAGGGCCCGATGCTGGAGGGCATTTAGGGTTTTCCTTAGAGGAACTTAGTTTAAATCCCCTACCTAATTTAACTTCTATAATAAAGGATGTACTTTCTGCTATAAAACCTTTTGAAGAAAAATACAATAAAAAAATACCCCTTATTGCAGCAGGGGGGATTTTTGATGGCAATGATATATCGAAGTATCTTAGAGCAGGGGCTACGGGAGTCCAAATGGCAACCCGGTTTGTCACGACCCATGAATGCGATGCTCATGAAAACTTTAAAAAAGCTTACATAAATGCCTCCAAAAACGATGTACAGATTATAAAAAGCCCCGTAGGTATGCCCGGCAGAGCCATAAGAAATGATTTAATTGAAGCCCTAGAAGAGGCAAATCAAAAGGTAACCAAATGCTATAAATGTTTAAAGCCTTGTAATCCTGCAACTACCCCTTATTGCATATCAAAAGCTTTAATTCAAGCAGTTAATGGGGACACAAAAAATGGTTTGATTTTTGCGGGAAGTAATGCCTATAAGCTAAATAAGATTATCTCAGTAAAAGAATTAATAAATAACCTAGTTTTAGAAACCAAGGCTGCATTAATTTAAAACATAAAATTAAAGAGGACATCATGATGTCCTCTTTAATTTTTTATCCTGCTCTTTTAGATATTCTACCAACAAATCATCCAGCATTTGGCTTACATCCATGATTTTCTTATTAGAAATAATACCTTCCTCTAAACCAATTAAATCATTAAGGTACTGTCTAGTCTCTTCTATCTTTTCTTTGAGCATTTCTAGTCTTTTACTGTCTGACATTTAGATTCCCCACTTTAAATAAATAGGCATGATAAAAGGTTAACCTTTCTTTATTATTTACAAAAGACTATAAAATAAACAATATTTCATAGGGTTTTTTTGTTAATAAAGAATTCTTAATACATTTCCAACAACATACTACTAAATATTAATAATAGCTTTTGATTGCAGATATTGCAATATTTTTCTAAAAAAATAGGGATATAGCATTATCATTTAGGCTATAGCCCTACTTTAGTCCTATTTAATTCCTATATCTTTTCTATAATGTTTTTTCTCAAAATAAATTTTATCTACTCCATTATAAGCTGTTTTAATTGCTTCGTCCAATGTCTTTGCGATTCCCGTAACTCCTAAAACTCTTCCCCCGTTGGTTATAATTTTTCCTTCTTTTTTAGCGGTTCCTGCATGAAATACGATTGTATCCTTATCATTGTTAAGTCGTTCTAATCCCTCTATGGGGTATCCCTTTTCGTAAGAAAGAGGATATCCACCGGAAGCTAATACTACACATACCGCAGCCTTGTCTTCCCATTCTACTTTAACTTCATGAAGCCGTTTATCAACACAAGCTTCTAAAATTTCTAATAAATCACCCTTTAATCTTGGAATTACTACTTGAGCTTCAGGGTCTCCAAATCTTGCATTATACTCCAATACTTTAATACCTTCATCAGTAATCATAAGCCCAAAAAATAATATTCCAGTGAAGGATCTTCCTTCCTCTTTCATGGCATTTAATGTTGGCTTGAAAATCTTTTCCATACAATACTCATCTATCTCTTTTGTATATACACGGCTTGGTGAAAATGTCCCCATACCACCTGTGTTTAGTCCCTCATCATTGTCTAAAGCTCTTTTATGGTCTTGGGCACTAACCATCGGAATAATAGTATTGCCGTCACAAAAGGATAGGACTGATACTTCATGACCAATCATAAATTCTTCTATAACTATCCTATTTCCTGCTTCTCCAAATTTTTTGTCTTTCATTATCTCATAAACTGCATCATAAGCCTCTTCATATGTATTACAAACAATAACTCCTTTACCTAAAGCAAGCCCATCAGCCTTTACCACTAAGGGAAAGGATTGGGTTTTTATATATCCTATAGCGGCTTCAAAATCTCCAAAAACCTCATAAGCTGCTGTAGGTATATTATATTTTTTCATTAAATCTTTTGAAAATGCTTTGCTTCCTTCTATTATAGCAGCCTTTTTATTAGGTCCGAAAATCCTTAAGCCTTTTTCCTGAAACTTATCCACAATCCCAAGCATTAAGGGGTCATCCATCCCCACAATAGTAAAATCTATCTGTGAATCCTGTGCAAACTTAACTAATGCTTCTACATCTGTAGCTTTTATATCAATACAATGAGCTAGGGTCTCTATCCCCGCATTTCCAGGTGCGCAATATATTTCGCTTATGTTTTTGCTTTGGGCAAGTTTCCATATAATCGTATGTTCCCTACCCCCACCACCAATAACTAATATTTTCATACCTCTACCTCCGCCTGTTTATTTATTACGGATTATTGTCTTATTATCCTTTATTTCTATTCTGCCCCCACAATATAGGGAAATTGCTTTAGGATATATTTCCCACTCCGCTTCTTCCATAACCCTCTTTTGGAGTATCTCTGGAGTATCATCTTGCATTACATTAACCGCCTTTTGTAAAATAATCGGTCCCGTATCTGTCCCCTCATCTACAAAATGGACTGTTGCCCCTGTAATTTTAACTCCCCTATCTAATACTGCTTCATGTACTTTTATTCCATAAAATCCATCCCCACAAAAGGAGGGAATTAGGGAAGGGTGGATATTCATTATCCTATTCTTGTAATGTTGTATAAAGCTTTCCCCCAATATCACAAGATATCCTGCTAATACTACCAGGTCCACTTTTTTCTCTTTAAAATGATTTATCAGATTTTGATTGAATTCTTCCCTATTATCAAATTGATTTGGGGCTATACATACCGCTTCTATTCTATTATTCTTTGCTCGCTCAAGTGCATATGCCTGTGGCTTATTACTTACAACCGTCACTATTTCAGCATTTTTAATTGTTCCATCTTTCATTCTATCTATTATGGCTTGTAAATTCGTTCCTCCCCCAGAAACTAAGATGCCTATTTTTAGCATAACTCCACCCCGGTTTTACTTTCAATAACTTCTCCTATTACATAGGCTTTTTCTCCTAAGCCCTTTAATATGGAAAGGGCTTTTTCTTTTTCACTGTTATCAAGAGCTATAACCATTCCAATTCCCATATTAAAGGTGTTGTACATATCTTTTTCACTAACGCCCCCTAACTCCTGCATTAATTCAAAAATAGGAAGCACATCCCACGCTCCTTGATAAATCTTTGCTCCAAGAGCTTCAGGAATCATTCTAGGAATATTTTCTATGAATCCTCCTCCGGTAATGTGACATATGCCTTTCATTACCACTTCTTCCTTTAATCTTTGTATAGCCTTTACATATATTTTTGTTGGTTTTAAGAGTTCTTCACCTAGGGTGCATCCTAACTTTTCGATATATTCATTCACATTTTTCCGATTGGGATTGAATATTTTTCTTACTAGAGAATAACCATTGCTATGGATTCCGCTAGAAGCTATCCCAATCAAGGTATCTCCCTTTTTAATTTTGTTACTATCTATTATTCTTTCTCTATCCACTATCCCTACACAAAAACCAGCAAGGTCATATTCATCTTCTTTATAGAATCCTGGCATTTCTGCTGTTTCGCCCCCTATAAGAGCAGCCCCTGATTGCTTACAACCTTCTGCAACACCTTTTACAATTTCTGCAATTTTTTCTGGTATGTTTTTTCCACATGCGATGTAGTCTAAGAAAAAGAGGGGTTCTGCCCCTGAACAAATAACATCATTAACACACATGGCAACGCAATCTATTCCTATGGTATCATGTTTATCCATTATGAAACTAAATTTAAGCTTTGTTCCAACACCATCTGTCCCCGATACAAGTATGGGCTCTTTCATTTTTTGGTTAGCTATGGAGAACAATCCCCCAAATCCACCGATATCTGTTAAAACCTCATCTCTAAATGTACCTTTTACATGTTCTTTCATTAATTTTACTGCCTTATAGCCCGCCTCTACATCTACGCCTGCTTTTTTGTAATCTAAACTCATTTTGTTTTCTCCTTCTCTATATCTATTGGGTATTTACCATCAAAGCATGCTGTACAAAATCCACATTCTGCTTTAGTAGGTGTTTTTTTCACGCCTTCTATTGATAGAAATCCTAAACTGTCTGCACCAATAATCCTTGCGATTTCCTCTACGGAATAGTGATTGGCAATTAAATGTTTCCTGTGGGGGGTATCAATCCCAAAATAACAAGGATATAGTACTGGTGGGGAGCTTATCCTTAAGTGAACTTCCTTAGCCCCTGCATCTTTTAGCATTTTAACAATTCTTTTACTGGTTGTACCTCTTACTATGGAATCATCTATTATAATGATTTTTTTACCTTCTATCTGACTTTTAATAGGATTTAATTTTAATCTTACAGCCTGCTCTCTCATGGCTTGACTAGGCTGTATAAATGTTCTTCCTATATATCTATTCTTCATTAGTCCATCCCCATGGGGTATACCACTTTCCTTTGAATATCCTATTGCTGCTGCAAGTCCCGAATCAGGAATACCTATAACCAAATCTGCCTCTACAGGATGTTCTCTTGCAAGTAATTTTCCTGCTTCCACCCTTGATTCATAAACCGAGGAACCCTCAATAACGCTATCTGGTCTGGCAAAATAAACAAATTCGAAAATACACATTTTAGACTCTTTAGGGGCCTCGGTTTGAATAGAAGAAAGTTCTCCTTCGTTTACAACCACAATTTCCCCCGGTCTTACTTCTCTTATAAAATCTGCACCGATTATATCTAAAGCCACCGTTTCCGATGCAAAGACATATGAGTCTTGTTTTTTACCTATACATAAAGGGTGCATTCCCAAAGGATCCCTTGCTGCTATTAATTTATGGGGGGTCATTAATAAAAGAGAATACGCCCCTTTAATCGTTTTCATCACTGTCACTAGAGCATCTTCGATGCAATGACATTTTATTCTCTCCCTAGATAGGAGAGCCGCTATTACTTCCAAATCCGAGTTTGTTTGAAATATGCTCCCGCTTTCCTCCAACCCGCTTCTTATTTTACCTGCATTAACTATATTACCATTATGTGCTAATGCCATATGACCCTTTGTATACTTAAGTATAAGAGGCTGTACATTTTCCCTTAAATTATCCCCAGTAGCAGAATACCTCACATGGCCTATAGCCGCCTTTCCATGTAAATGACGTAAAATCACATCATCAAATACTTCCGATACCAATCCTTGCTCTTTGTGATAAATAATGGTCCCATTATCATTGACCGCGATGCCAGTACTTTCTTGTCCCCTATGCTGTAATCCAAACAAGCCGAAATATGTCATTTCAGCTGTGTCCCAGTCGTCTTTGTTGTAAATTCCAAATACTCCGCATTCATCATGAAACTTGTCATCAAAAATATCGTAATCCATAGATGAACCCCTTCCTATTATGAACTGAATCTTCTCCTACACCTAAAATCACCATATATTAATTGTACCATGGTAAACAAAAGAAAAATCTATCATTCGATACGACAACAAATATCTTTAGATTAACTGCAATACACCAAAAGTAAAAAGACAGACTCCTATGCATGAAATCTGTCCAATTTATTTTAAGATGCCTTAAAACTCGAACATTACCCTTAGACATTTTCACCCATAGCCGAGAAATTTATGATTCCCAAGCAGATGCACTCAAGTCATATTGTTGAGTATATATGAGTATTATAATATTATTAGACATCTATATTTGTATCATAGGTAATAGATACTGTCAATATAATATTCGAATTTTATATTGTTTTATTGAATTAATGTTCGACTTTCATTCCTTCATTTTGGATAAATAAGATTCAAAGCCGATATCCTCCAAAACCTCTGCCTTTTCTTCTACCATGTTTTTAAGACCTTCTTTGTAACTTCTCACCTTTTTTTCTATCTCTTTATTAAAACTTCCAATAATCTGGGCTGCCAATATCCCTGCATTTTTTGCCCCGTTAATCGAAACGGTAGCAACGGGGATTCCAGGTGGCATTTGCACTATAGAATAAAGGGAGTCTATTCCGCTTAAGGTAGATGTTTTAACAGGAACTCCTATAACTGGTACCGTAGTAATTGACGCTACCATACCAGGAAGGTGAGCCGCCCCCCCAGCCCCTGCAATTATTACTTTTAACCCCTTATCCCTTGCCTTTTTTGCATATTCATACAGTCTTTCTGGGGTTCTATGGGCTGATATTATAGTAAGTTCATAGTCAATTCCTAACTCCTTAAGAACCCTCGCAGCTTCGCTCATAATGGGTAAATCTGAATCACTTCCCATAATAATTCCTACAGTTTTCATATAGACCTCCGTTTCTTACTCTTTGGGATAAATATCAATATACTTTATAGCTTCTCTTGCTCTTTCTATAGCTTCTTCTAAAGTTTCGCCGGTAGCTATTAAATGTCCCATCTTCCTTTTTGGACTGGCCATTTCCTTTCCATATATATGAAGTCTTACCCCGGGAATATTTAGGGCTTCGCATACACCATATATTACTGCACTTCCTTCTTCTTCACCTTTCGCTAATATGTTTCTCATAACCGTCGGATGGATAAGGGAAGTATCTCCTAGGGGAATCCCTGTAATTGCCCGGATATGTTGTTCAAATTGAGAAGTTATACAACCTTCTATGGAGTAGTGTCCTGAGTTATGAGGTCTTGGCGCCACCTCGTTAACTAAGACTTTCTTATCTTCTGTCACAAACATCTCAACACAAAACATCCCCACCCCCTCAAAAACCTTCATCACCCTATTGGCTATATTCATAGCCCTTTCCGTAAGACGTTTTGTAATTTGCGCTGGGACTATAGTCTCCTTTAATATATTATCAACATGTTCATTTTCTCCAACAGGATATACTACTATTTGTCCATCAATTCCTCTACAAGTAAGAACTGAAATTTCTTTAGTAAAATGTATGAGTTTTTCAGCCATAAGCTCCCTAGATTCTCCCCCAAGGATTTCGTATGCCTTTTTAATATCTTCTGCATCCTTTATAACGACATTGCCTTTTCCATCATAGCCCCCCCTACAGCTTTTTAACATAAATGGGTACCCAAACTTTTCACCAGCCTCTTTTATATCTTCTTCCTCAGATATATATATAAAGTCCGGTACGGGGATTCTTTTTTTCCTTAAAAGTTCTTTTTGTTCATATTTGTTTTGAATAACTTCAAGGCTTTTGGGGGAGGGGTATATTTTATGCCCTTCCTGTTCTAAGACTTTTAATATTTCTACTCCTATATGCTCAAATTCATAGGTTATTATGTCTACCCTATCTGCTAACTTTCTTATAGCGATATCGTCATCGAAGGCTGCCACTATATGTTCATCTGCTATGCTATGGGCAGGACAATTGAAGGTAGGGTCGAGGATAACAACATAGAAGCCCATTTTTTTAGCTTCTAAAATCATCATTTTACCTAATTGCCCACCACCAACGATTCCTATTTTTTGTTTTAGTAATTCCAATGTCTATTCCACCTCTATTTATCATTTATATTGTTATTTCATTAATCACCAATTGTTTAACCTATCTTTTGATATACTTCCATGATTTTAAGTATTTGATCGCCGTATTTTTTCACCCTTCTTTCTCCAAATCCCTTTATTTTATCTAAATCCTGTAGAGTTTTTACAGGTAGCATTACCATTTCTTTAATCCATTGATTATAGGATACTACATAGGATGGTAAGTTTTCATATTCTGCTTGGGTATCTCTCCACTTAATTAAAATATCGTATAGCTTTTTTTGAGCTGAAGTTAGAGTTATATCTTGGGTTAAAGTTGAATTAACAGGGTCTTTTATGGGTTCAACTTCATCATAATAAACAAGAATAGACCAATAGTTTTGCCCATCACCTATAAAACTAGACTGGATTTGATTTACCCTAACCGATTCTAAAAATTGGTTTAAGTTATCTTCATCTTCTTCTTGAAATTCCCCTACAACCCTTAATCTAAATATTTTACATTTCATATTTATCCCTCCTATTATTCAAAAATAAATTTAAGTATCTCAATACAATAGGAAAGCCTTTTACTTGAAGCTGATATTGCCATTATCATGCCTTCTGGATTATACCCAAGATCTTTAAATGCATCTAAATCTGTTACCTTGATTCCATATATATGTTCTTCGGTTTGCTCTTTTGGTATTAGCTTTTTTATATTACCTTTATTGTTTTCTATTATTACAGACAATTCAGGTAGGGTATCTAAAGGCATAAAGGTTCCAAGTTCCGCCTGACTTATAAAGAAGTCCTCATCTACACATACCACATCCAATTCCCCTACTGCAGCCAAAGTAACATATTTTTGCATGTTTGCAGTAGAATATTCATCAAATCCATCTAAACTTATGGAATAGAAGTCTACCCTGACCTTTTGCTGGGTATCGGCCTTTTTAATTTTTTGTGTAACCATGTCTTCCCAGGCTTCAATCTTTTCAAAGTCTGTGGCAACCCCTTGAAAAGAAAGGGTCCCTAAGGGAATATTCTTATCCTGTTCAATAAAACCTTTTATAAGAGAGCCACTAAATATCATAAGAAATATAGCTATTATAATATGCCATTTGTAATAGTAAATAATATGTTCAAGTTTTTCTTTAAACGATAGTTCTTTAAATTTCTGCAATTTTATCACTCCATTTATGTCTTAGATAAGATTGTCCTTTCTGTTTATCTTAATATTATATCAGATTTCTCCTAAATGATTAATACCTATATTTTTTTATCCATACATCTTGATAATATCTTTAATCACTCATTCTATTATATAAGTTAAGCCTTTCTTTGTCTCGAAAGAAATAATTCTATCTCCACTTGGATATGCGTATACTTCATTTTGGCCATCTAACACTTTTACTTTCCCGTCTATTTGCATATGACATGTGTTTCCCGCCTTAGAATGTATTTGTATTTTTACCGGCTTATTGTCTTTCCATTCGATATCTACTGTAAAACCTCCCCTAGCACATAATCCTTTAACATACCCCTCCTTAAATACAGAGGGTATAGCAGGTAAAAATGCAAGTTTACCTCCATGACTTTGAAGGAGCATTTCTGCAATTCCTGCAGTTCCCCCAAAATTTCCATCTATTTGGAATGGTGGATGAGTATCGAATAAATTAGCCAAAGTAGATTTTATAAGAAGTTGCCTTAGATTTTTATAGGCTAATTCCCCGTCTTTTAGTCTCGCCCACATATTTATAATCCAAGCCCTACTCCAACCTGTATGGCCACCTCCATGTTCTAGCCGTCTTTCTAAGGTCCTTCTTGCTGCTTTAAAAAGGTCCCTATCTTTTTCTGTGATTTGATTTGAAGGATATAACCCGAATAAATGGGATATATGACGGTGCCCTGGTTCCGCTTCATCATAATCTATAGCCCATTCTTTTACTTGTCCGTATTTCCCAATTTCCGGTTTTGGCAATCTATCTCGTAAGATTAATATTTCATCTATGAAGTCATCTTCTAGATTTAGGATTTCATTGGTTTTAATGCAAGCAGTAAATAAATCATAAATTATCTGGCTATCCATAGAGGGACCTATACATATATTCCCCTTTTGCCCATTGGGTAGTATATAAGTATTTTCCGGGGAAACTGATGGACATGTAACAAGGTAACCTTCTTCGTTTTCAATAAGATAATCCACGAAAAACAGTGCTGCTTCCCTCATGGTGTCATAAGCCTTTGCTAAAAACACCTTATCACAGGTAAAACTATAATGTTCCCACAAATGAAGGGTAAGCCATGCCGCTCCCATAGGCCATATAGTTGCTGGCATATAATGGTCCTGGGGGGCAGTATCTCCCCAAATATCCGTATTATGATGGCACATAAAACCCCTAGCCCCGTACATAAGCTCGGCACTTTTTCTCCCTGAGGGTCTCATCTTTTCAATTAACTCAAAAAGCGGACTATGACATTCTGATAAATTGCAACTTTCAGCTGGCCAATAGTTCATCTCTGTATTAATATTAATAGTATATTTCGAACCCCATGGGGGATCCATATCTTTATTCCAAATTCCTTGTAAATTACAGGGTAAACTTCCTTTTCTACTCCCAGCTATCAAGAGATATCTTCCGTATTGAAAATAGGTCTCGATAAGCCCGAAATCATCCTGACTATCTTTAAATCTTAATAATCTTTTATCCGTAGGAATGTTCTTGTATTTATCTTCCCTATTTAGCTTTAAGTTAACCCTATCAAATAAAGAAGTATAATCTTTAATATGTTCTTCCTGAAGGTTTTTAAAACTTAGTCTGCCTGCAATCTCTAAAATTTCATCACACCAATCACTAGGTTTATCTCCCCAGTAATCAGTTCTTGCAGTTAAGAGTATTAGGGCAGAATTAGCATTATTAAGATAAATCCTATCTCCCATAGTCCTAAGAGTTCCCCCCTCAGGGATTACTTTAAGTTTAGCGCAAAACTTAATCCCTTTTTCTCCTTGGCTTTCTCCTCCCATCTCTAGCCCATTCGGTTTTATAGCTTTGTTATAATCAATATTGATACCCCTATCTAAGTTTGTAATAAAAGAAATACTCTCTTTTTTATCAGCAGATATATGTACAGCTATTATTTTATGTTTATATGAAGCAAAAAACTTTCTAGTATAGGTTATATCCCCAATCCTATAAGAAACTTTAGCAATTGCCTTTTCTATATCTAATTGACGTTCATACTCTTCTGCCTTTTCATGGTTTAAAAAGTCAATATACAAATCTCCTAAGGGCTGGTATACCCTTTCATTGGCAGGAGTAGAGAACATTGCCATTTTTTCTAACTCCTCTGCTTTTTCAATTTCACCTTTTATTATAAAACCTCTAATATCATCAAGATATCTCCTTGCATCTGGGTTATGCCTATCTACCCCTCCTCCCCCGCTCCATAAGGTATCTTCATTTAATTGTATAATTTCTCTTTGAACTTGTCCAAAAATCATTCCACCCAAGTTTCCGCAACCAATAGGCAGAGCCTCATTCCAATCCTCTGCAGGATTCTCATACCAAAGCTTCATTCTTATTCCCCCTTTATATTATTATAACATCTCCTTAGGCTTATGTTAATGTATAGAATCCTATCATTAAATAAGAACTTTAAAGAGATAATAGATTTTTTAAAAAATGTATAACCTGTATGCCGATACTGCTAAAAGGCAGATAGAGCAGGGTAAACCCGATTAATGCTACTATCTCTAAAGAAATTATGTACAGAGGCCATGGTCCTAGATAATCCATAATCGATGCTGACTGCGGTTTGCTGCAAATAAAAAGATAGTTTCCGCCAGTAATAATGTTTATAAATGCTACAAAAACCATATAACTATTTGTTATACCCATAACTTTTATGATCGAAATGGCTTTAGGTCTGTATTTATTTACAAATGTCATAAATAATACTGATATTATTACTAGACCATGGGTTATAAAAAAATGATAAAAAATAAAATGGGTATGGTTATATCCATTTATATCTGGGGTTATAATTGCTGCTAATACTCCAGTCATACCCCAAAAATATAATATTTCATATAGTAAATATGACTTAGTAATCAGTAGGAAAATAGAAAGAATAACTGCTGCTTCGCAAAGATTTAAGGGGAGGGATATTGAGGATGTCCATGAATTATTTATATGATACCATAGGTATAATAAGCTCTGTTCTAGAAGGAGAATAGTACCTATGGTATATCTAAAACAAGTATTTACCTTTTCTTTTCTTAATTTATTTTTAGATAAATATATTATAATACAACTGATAAAAATAATACTTATAAGCAAAATATGATAGCTTGAGAATATTTCAAAGGGTTTTCCTATATAACTCTCTCCAAAAAAATTCCTCATATAATTCTCCTCTATAGGTTTATTTTCGAAACAAAAACAAATTTTTATTAATACATTTATATGAGGACATCTATGGTTTATTGCTATGAATCTTATTAATTACACCATGACTTTAAAATTTGTAAAAATTCGGGTTACTTTTTAGTAACCCGAATTTCTATAAAATCATTAGTTTATTTAATTATTGTTTAATATTACGGCTGCCTGGTTTAACTAGAGGGATTTTTCCATCTTTACACATTGGGCATTCCACTTCTTCATAGGCTAATACTTCAACTGTTAGGGCTGCCCTAAGTTTTGTATTAAAGTCTACTTTCCCATTGCTTCTATCTACTAACACGGCAACTCCTGCCACTTCTCCTCCCTGCTCTTTTACAACGTCAATTACTTCAAAAACGGATCCCCCTGTTGTTATAACATCTTCGGCTACTAATACTCTTGCTCCTTTGGGAATGGTAAAACCTCTTCTTAGGGTCATTTTCCCGTTATCTCTTTCTGCAAATAGGTTCTTTGTTTGTAATTGTTTTGCCAATTCGTAGGCTATGATTATTCCGCCTATGGCAGGTCCTATTACTATGTCTATTTTATCATTTTTGAACTCCTCAGCTAGACCTTTTGCTATTTCTTCCGCATAATTTGGATATTGTAAAATTTTTGCACATTGCATATACTGGTTACTATGTTTACCTGAAGTTAGTAGGAAGTGTCCTTCTTGAAGAACTTCGGTTTTCTTTAGAATCTCTATTACACGATTTTTATTTAACATGGGATTCCTCCTGATTTATGAATTATTTTGAAACAAGAATAATAGAATGACAATAAAAGTGCTCCACTTTTTAAATAGTGGGGGTATTTCGTGTTTTATAAAATACCTCGGATTTCTTCTAAGGATTTGATGCCATATTGATTCATATATTCTTTAATACCATCAAGTACATCCATTGTTGCCCTTGGATTTCTAAAATTAGCGGTTCCTACAGCAATACCGGTTGCTCCCGCCATAATAAATTCCATAGCATCTTCTCCGCTCTGTATGCCCCCCATCCCGATTATAGGAATAGATACAGCTTTAGCTACTTGGTATACCATCCTAAGTGCTACGGGTTTTATGGCAGGTCCCGAAAACCCTCCTACGGTATTAGCAAGTATTGGTTTTCTTTTATGGATATCTACTGCCATCCCAATAAGGGTATTAATTAGGGATAGAGCATCTGCTCCCCCTTTTATAGTTGCCTTTGCTATTTCTGTTATATCAGTTACATTGGGACTAAGTTTTACTATAACGGGATGCTTAGAATGTTTTTTTACCTCCCTTGTAACTTCTTCTGCCATCATTGGATCTGTCCCGAAGGCTACGCCTCCTTCTTTTACATTAGGACAGGATATATTAAGCTCTATTAAATCTATATCTTCAGAGGATAGTTTTTCTGCTACTTCGCAATATTCGGCTATGGTTCTTCCTGCTATATTCACTATAATTTTCGTATCGTACCTTCTAAGAAATGGAATATCTGTTTTTATAAACTCATCTACCCCGGGATTTTGTAATCCCACACTATTTAGCATGCCCCCATAAGTTTCTGCAATCCTTGGGGGAGCATTACCTTTCCATGGGATACTTGCCACCCCTTTTACTGTAACGGCCCCTAATTTATTTAAATCTATAAACTCTCCATACTCCCTACCAGAGGCGAAAGTTCCTGAAGCTGTAGTTATGGGGTTTTTTAGTTCTATCCCAGCAATATTAACTCTCAAATCTAGATTTTTATTCATCCCATATCACCTCATTGCTCCAAAATACGGGACCATCTTTACATACCCTTTTATGTTCCCAATCAGTATCATCTTTAGCCTTTGTTTTACATACGCAACCTACACAGGCTCCGATCCCACATGCCATTCTTTCTTCTAGGGAAACTTGCATGGGAATATTTTTTTCTTTTGCCCAGTTAGATACTGCCCTTAGCATTGGTTTAGGACCACAACTGTAAATTATTTCACCTTCTGCATTGTTCTTTTTCATCAATTCTAAAACATTTCCCTTAAGACCTACTGAACCGTCCTCCGTTGCTACATGGACTTCTTTACTATATTTTTTAAATTCTTCTATTAATATAGGGTCTGTTCTATAACCCAAATAAATATCTATTTGCCCTTTTAGATTTTTTACTAATTCGAGGAGCGGGGGAGTCCCCACCCCTCCCCCTATTACAATATTTTTTGTCTTGTTATTATCAATCATAAAGCCATTTCCCAAGGGGCCTAAAACTTCTATTTTTTCCCCTGCTAAAATTTTAGAAAATTCTTCGGTTCCTTTTCCTGCCACTGCATATATTAGTTTTATTGTGCCTTCTTTTTTATTTATCTCACATATACTAATCGGCCTTGGAAGAAGTCTTGCCTCCCCCCTGGAGTATATATTGATAAATTGTCCCGGTTTAGCCTTGTCTGTAATTTCTTTAGCATCCAAAATCATACTATACATATTAGGCGCTATTTCTTTGTTTTGTATTATAACTAGTTTATTAATTTCTTTCATGGTTCCCTCCTAAGTTATATACATCTACGTCTTCTATATTTAGGCTAGAGTCCATAACTTTTAACATTGCCTTTACCGTATCTAGGGAAGTAAATATATCTACTGAAGCCTCTATAGCTGCCCTTCTTATCCTAAATCCATCTCTTTTAGAATCATTTCCTTTAGTAGGTGTGTTAATGACCATATCAATCATACCACTTCTTGTAATGTCCAATATATTAGGTACCCCTTCACTAATTTTTTTAACTTCTGATACAGGGATATTTTCCTTTTCTAAAAGCCTTGCCGTTCCTTCCGTCGCCATAAACTTGCATCCTCTTTTCATGAAAGCTTTAGCAATAGGCACAAATTCCTCCTGGTCATAAGGTTTAATAGTTGCTAACATTGTACCCCCTTCTTTTGGTATCTTCATGCCAGCTGCCATAAATCCTTTGTATAAAGCCTCATTTAAAGTCTTTCCAACCCCTAGGACTTCTCCCGTAGAACGCATTTCAGGTCCTAGGCTCACTTCTACCATAGGTAGCTTTTCAGTGGAAAAGACAGGAACCTTTACTGCTATAAGTTCCGCCTCTTTATATATATTAATCCCATATCCCAAGTCCCTTAAGTTCTCGCCTAACATTACCCTAGTGGCAATATCTATTACTGGCACCCCTGTTACCTTGCTAATATAGGGAACCGTACGACTTGAACGGGGGTTTACCTCTATTATATAAAGTTCGTCTTCAAATTCTATAAATTGTATGTTTACCATTCCTATAACGTCTAAAGCTAAGGAAATTCTTTTTGTGTAATCGAGAATCTTTTCTTTTATTTTACCTGAAATATTTTGGCTTGGGTACATGGTAATACTGTCTCCTGAGTGAACCCCAGCTCTTTCTAAATGCTCCATTATCCCTGGTATTAATATATCTTTCCCATCACAAATTGCATCAACTTCTATCTCTCTACCTATTAGGTATCTGTCTATAAGAACAGGATTTTTAGTATCCCGTTCAAAAGCATCCCCAAGATAGTATTTTAGTTCTTTTTCATGGTAGGTTATTTCCATGCCCTGTCCCCCAAGAACGTAAGATGGACGAACCAGTACCGGGTACCCTAATTCCTTGGCTTCTTTTAAGCCTTCTTCTAGGGACCATACTGCTCTTCCTTTTGGGCGCTTTATATCCAGCTTTTCTAAAAGCTCCTCAAATTTTTCTCTATCCTCTGCAGCATCGATTTGTTCGGGTTTTGTCCCATAGATTGGGATATTCATTTCCCTAAAGAAATTCGCAAGTTTTATGGCTGTCTGCCCTCCAAACTGCAAAATAACCCCATCGGGCCTTTCTTTTTCTACAATATTTAACACATCTTCCTCTGTCAACGGTTCAAAATAAAGTTTATCCGATATATTAAAATCTGTACTTACAGTTTCTGGATTATTGTTTACAATGATGGTCTCTATCCCTGCTTTTTTAAGGGCTAAAACACTGTGCACCGAGCAATAGTCGAATTCTATACCTTGGCCTATCCTAATCGGTCCTGAGCCTATAACCATAACCTTTTTATTTTTGGAAACTTCTACCTCATCTTCTTTATCATAAGTAGAATAATAATATGGAGATTTAGCATCAAATTCCCCTCCGCAGGTATCAACCATCTTATATACAGGCTGTATATTCCATTTGTTTCTGAGGCCATAAATATCTTGAGGGCTTATTTTTAGTAAATCAGCAATCCCTTTATCTGAAAAACCTTTCTTTTTCAAAGTATAAAGGTATTCTTTTGTTAAATCTTCTACCTTTGTTTGCTTTAATTTTTCTTCCTGCTCCACAATCCCTTTTATTTTTTCTACAAAAAATGAATCCATTCCTGTAATTTTACATACTTTTTCTACACGGTAATTTCTTCTTAGCATCTCAGCCAAATCAAAAATTCTCTCGTCATCAGGAACTTGGACTCTCTTTTTTAATTCATCTAAGGTTCTTCTTGCGGAAGATTTACGCAATAGGGAATATTGTCCTATTTCAAGGGAGCGAATGCCTTTGAGAAAAGCTGCTTCGAAGTTATTACCTATGGCCATAATCTCTCCTGTTGCCATCATCTTAGTTCCGAGAGAACGTTTTGCCCCATGAAATTTATCAAAAGGCCATTTGGGTATCTTGATAACTACATAGTCCAAAGTAGGTTCGGAACAAGCATAAGTTATTCCCGTTACTGCATTTTGTATCTCATCAAGTCCATATCCTAAAGCAATTTTGGTTGCTACCTTTGCTATGGGGTATCCTGTTGCCTTAGAGGCTAGGGCCGATGAACGGCTAACCCTTGGATTTATTTCTATTACCGCATATTCAAAACTATCGGGGTCTAGAGCAAATTGAACGTTACATCCCCCTTGTATTCCAACTGCATTAATAATATCCATGGCAGCATTTCTGAGCATTTTGTTTTCTCTATCAGAAAGAGTCTGACTAGGGGCAACAACAATACTATCCCCAGTGTGGACCCCTACAGGGTCAATGTTTTCCATATTACATACAGTTATACAATTTCCATGTTTATCTCGTATTACCTCGTATTCTATTTCTTTCCAACCCTTTATGCTTTTTTCTAGAAGCACCTGCCCTACACGACTTAACTGTAATCCATGGGATAATATTTCTTTTAGTTCTTCTTCATCCTCTGCTATTCCTCCTCCAGTTCCTCCTAAAGTATAAGCAGGACGGATAATAAGAGGATAACCTATCTTCTTTGCAAAGTTTATTCCCTCTTCTAAACTGGTTACAATTTCACTTTCAACAAGGGGTTGTCCTATTCTTTCCATTAGGTTCTTAAAACCTTCCCTATCTTCCCCTTCTTTTATTCCTTCTATAGGTGTCCCGATAATATTTATACCATATTTTTTAAGTATTCCTTTATCAAAGAGTTCTACTGCCAAGTTAAGCCCTGTCTGTCCCCCCATCCCTGCAAGAAGACTATCTGGTTTTTCCTTTTGTATGATTTTTTCTATTACTTCTACTGTTAATGGCTCGATATAAATTTTATCTGCAATTTCTTTATCAGTCATAATAGTCGCAGGATTGCTATTTATCAAAACAACTTCTATTGCTTCTTCTTTTAGGGCTTGACAAGCCTGAGTTCCTGAATAGTCAAATTCTGCCGCCTGACCTATTATAATGGGACCTGAGCCTATAACGAGTACTTTTCTTATACTGTTGTCTCTTGGCATGGTTTTCCTCCTTCTAATATCTCCATAAATCTATCGTATATTCCGCCTTCATCTCTATCTCCAGGATAAAATTGCACACCAAATGCCAAAAGGTTCTTATGCCTTATCCCTTCAATAGATTTATCGTTTAAGTTAATATGGGTTTTTATTATATCATCGGCTAATTGTGTTACTGTGTAGGAATGCGCTTGGGATGTAATAAGGATTTTCCCTTCCCCTATGTCTTTTACCGGATTACTTGTACCCCTGTGACCGTATTTTAACTTTTCCACACTTCCTCCAAGACTTAGAGTTAAGAGTAGATATCCGAGGTTAATACCTAATATAGGCTTTTGACATATTAGCTCTTTAATGTTTTCGATTATCTGTGGGAGGTCATAGGGGTTTCCAGGCCCATTGGATAAAAGTATACCATCCGGATTTATTTCCAATATCTCTTTAGCTGAGGTATCCGCAGGAAAAACTGTTATTTGATAATCCCTTTCTTTAAAAAAGTTGATAATACTTTTCCTTACACCAAAATCTAAAATTGCAATATGTTTTTTATTTCCTTCTATTTTATAAACTTCTTTTGTTGTTACTTCTAACACAGCATTTTTATTATGGGTTACTTTTAATTTTTGCTCTATTTGGCTTTCTGTAAGCTCTCTTACTGTAATAATCCCTTTCATTGTCCCATGATTTCTTATAACTTTTGTTAAAGCTCTTGTATCAATACCTTCTAGACCAATAACTCGATTTTGCTTTAGATATCCATCTAGTTCCATTTCACAGCGCCAGTTACTGGGGTAATCAGATTTTTCTTTTACAATAAGTCCTCTTACCTTGACACTGTTTGATTCCATATCATCTAGATTTATTCCATAGTTTCCTATTAGGGGATAGGTCATAACCATGATCTGCCCATAATTCGTCGAATCCGTCAAAACTTCTTGGTATCCTGTCATGGCCGTATTAAATACTACTTCTCCCGCACTTTCTTTAATGTGACCAAAGGCTTTTCCTTCAAAAACCATACCATTTTCCAGTATAAGCTGTGCTTTCATTATTAAACCCCCTGTAAATCTTTTTTCATATCCAGTACTGCTTCTCTTGAAGCCTTTGCAAATTCTTTTTCACTGTATTTGTTCTTATATTTATCTAATTTATAAGCAGCAATAATTCCCCTTGAAGAATTAACTATTGCTCCTAACCCGTTTTTATCAAAGCATCCTCTTAAATCCTTTGCAGTAGCTCCTTGAGCTCCATAACCTGGTACTAGGAAAAAAGTATGGGGCATTAATTGTCTAAGTCTTATCCCCTGTTCTGGATAAGTGGCTCCTACTACTGCACCTATATGACTATAGCCTCTTTTACCCATAACCTCTTCTCCCCATTTTGAAACCAATCTTCCGACCCTTTCATATATTTTTTCTCCTTCAACTTCTAGGTCTTGGATTTCACCACTGTTGGGGTTTGAGGTTTTAACTAAGACAAATAATCCTTTGTCATAGGTTTTGCAATGACTCATATAGGGCTCTATGGAATCATATCCAAGATAAGGATTAAGGGTAATGCTATCTTCATGATATACTTCATACTCCTCATCCTCTACTTTAACCCTCCCTATATGCCCATCGGCATAAGCTTCTGCCGTGGATGCTATATCACTTCTTTTAATATCTCCTATGATTATTAATCCTTTTTTCTTAGCATATGAAATAGTATCGATATAAGCTTTTATTCCCACGGGACCATACTGTTCATACATCGCTACCTGAGGCTTGACCGCTGGTACTAAGTCATATACCTCATCTATTATGGCCTTATTAAATTCATAAAAGGCTTGGGCACAAGCTTCCGGGGTTTTGCCATGCATTTCATAGGCTCTTTCTTTTATAAAACTTGGAATAAAATTAAGCCTTGGGTCTAGTCCTACCACTGTTGGGTTATTGGTTTCCTCTATTTTTTGTATTAGTCTATCAATCATAATAATCCTCCTTCATTTAGTACGAGATTTCCTCTAACCATTGTATATTTAACTTTCCCTTTAACCTTATAACCGTTAAAGGGGCTATTTTTACTTTTTGATTCAAATTTGTCAACATTAATTTCATATTCTTCTTTAGGGTCTATTATTGTTATATCTGCTACTTTCCCTACTGCAAGTATTCCTCTATCAATCCCTAAAAGTTTTGCCGGATTAGTGCTCATTTTTTCTATAAGTTGAAGAGGAGTCAATATATCTTCTTCAACCAAGTGGGTAACCCCTAAGGGCAAGGCTGTTTCTAGGCCTACTATACCAAAGGCTGCCTTATCATATTCACAATTTTTCTCATCTTTATGATGGGGGGCATGATCTGTTGCTATTATCTCTATTGTATTATCTCTTAACCCTTCTTTTAAACTTTCAACATCTTTGGTACTCCTAAGGGGTGGATTCATTTTAGTATTGGCGTCATATCCTTCTACCACCTCATCTGTAAGTGCAAAGTGATGGGGGCAAACTTCGGCACTTACATTTTCCCCCCTTAATTTTGCTTCTCTAAGTAGCTGTACACTTCCTTTTGTACTTATATGGCAGATATGAAGTCTTACCCCTGTATTTCTCCCTAGGATAATGTCTCTTGCAACTATAACTTCTTCTGAATCAGCACTAATGCCTTTCATCCCAACCCTTTCCGATACTTCTCCTGCATTCATTACTCCACCACCCACAAGGGTATTGTCTTCACAGTGAGAGAATATCGGGATATCAAACATACCGGCGTATTTCATAGCCTTCTTAAGAAGTCCTGCATTTATAACACTTTTTCCATCTTCGCTGATGGCGCAGATTCCCGCCTTAGCCATTTTCCCTATATTAGAAAGTTCTTCTCCTTTTTGCCCCTTGGTAATGCTTCCAATGGGTAAAACATTTACGATGGCTTCCTTTTCTGCTTTCATTTTTATATATTCCACAAGAATTTCATTATCTATTACAGGATTAGTGTTTGGCATACAGCATATAGTTGTAAATCCACCTTTTGCCGCCGCCCTACTTCCTGTTTTTATTGTTTCCTTATATTCATATCCCGGCTCCCTTAAATGAACATGAACATCAATAAGCCCTGGAGTAACCCAAAAACCCTCTGCATCTATTACTTTATCTGCAAAGATTTCAATCTTATCTTCTATAGCCCTAATAAGGCCATCTTCAACCAGTATATCTTTCACTCCATCTGTTCTCGATAATGGGTCCAGAACCCGACCATTTTGTATTAATATTTTCATTTTGTTTTCTCCCCTCTGCTAGTAAATGTAGTAAAGACATTCTAATTGCCACTCCGTTTTTCACCTGTTCATTTATTACCGATTGATTTCCATCAATAATTTCTGTGCTTAACTCAATACCTCTATTTACAGGTCCTGGGTGCATGAGCAAGGCATCTTCTTTTGCATATTTCATCATTTCTTCATTTATACCAAAAACTTGCCTATATTCTCTAAGGTCGGGAAATAGCCCTCCCCTTTGCCTTTCTAATTGAATCCTAAGTCCCATTACTACATCTGCTCCATCTAAAGCTTCCCTTATATCGGTTGTAACTTTTGCTCCTAAGCATTCCATATTCTTATTTACTAATGTGGCAGGTCCTGCTACAACCACATTAGCACCTAGCTTTTTAAGTCCGAATATATTACTCCTTGCCACTCTACTATGGCTTATATCTCCTACAATAACTACTTTTAAATCTTTAAATCTTTTCTTTTTCTCATATATAGTATATAAATCTAAGAGAGCTTGGGTAGGATGCTCATTGACTCCATCCCCTGCATTGATTACAGAAGCATTAACATTTCTTGCTAAAACATTGGCTGCCCCTGACATGCTATGACGTATTACCATAATATCGATTCCCATCTGATCTAAGGTTACCCCGGTATCTACTAGGCTTTCTCCTTTATTGATACTACTATTTGCAACCCCTAAGTCAGATACATTAGCCCCCAAATATTGCCCTGCTAGTGAAAAAGACATTTTGGTTCTTGTACTATTCTCATAAAAAAGAGTAACCATACTAAAATCCTTTAGATTTTGCTCCCTTTGAGTTTTATTTTCTATCCTTGTTTTCATTTCTTCTGCAGTTTGTAAAATATATAAGATTTCTCCGTAACTCAAATCTCTAATTCCTAAAATATCCTTACCTTTCAGCATGACCCATTACCTCCTTTTTTTCCAATACATAAAAATAAAAAGGCAATAAAGAAATTCAAATGAATTTCTTTATTGCCTTTTGGTTGTATTCTAAAAACGAAAATATAAAACCGAGTAGACAATAGAGGACTGACATCTTTTCTACCATGGTTTTTATGTTCCTATATTTAATTAAACCTAAGTTGTTTCCATAATAAAAAAACGCACCGATGTCTCGCATCCTAAATATCTTCCTTTCCGGCCTCACAGGACCAATTTAAAGGTCAAAATGCGCTATCCATTTCAACTGTTTTTGATTTTTATTTATGATACCATGGGTTACACTCCTTGTCAAGGTTAAATCTAACTTTAGAACTGTTTTTTTGATATATAAAACAAATTTTACAACATATCCAAATATGATATAATAATTTTACTAGAAATAATTAATTGTTAGAAGGTGGCTTTATGAATGATTTAATTCTATATTCTTCTGAAGGAAAATTCATGTTGGAACTTTATAATTATCATCTTAAGCCCCCTTATGATGGAGCAAAAGGACATAGTCATCATTATCTGGAACTTTCCTGTATAAAATCGGGAGGAGGTTTGTATTATGTAGAGGATAAAGTTTATAAAATAGAAAAGGGCGATGTCTTTATCTTTAATAATACTGAACGCCACGGAATACATATTGATGATAATGATGAATTGGTAAATATGGTTATTCACTTTGAGCCCCAATTCATATGGAATGAAGGAGGTAATATGTTTGATTATCGATATCTTTCCATATTTTTTAATAGGGATGATTCCTTTGAAAATAGGCTTATTAGAGATTGTCCATCTACAAAGCATATATTCCACTTAATGCTAGAAATCGAAAAAGAGTTCAATAACAAATCCCCAGGTTATGAATTAATGGTAAAGGTTAAGCTCCTTGAAATACTTGTTAATATTATTAGAAGTCTTGAACATGAAACAAAGACTAATAATATATATAATTTAAATAATCCGCAATTAGCTGCCATTAATAAACTCCTAAGGCATATAGATTTTAATATTCAAGATGAAATAAGGCTTAAGGATTTATCACAAATCGTACATATGAATCCTTCTTATTTATCTACCATATTTAAGAAGTACAATGGCATAGGTCCTATAGAATATATATCCAGAAAAAGGATTCATAATGCAGTACAGCTACTTAAAACCACCGATAAAAGTATTATGGAAATATCGGGATTATGTGGTTTTAATAATATGGCTAATTTTAATAAGACCTTTAAAAAGTTTACAGGTATAACTCCTACCGAATCTAGAAGAAATAAATAAAAGACGCCAATTTTTTTATGGCGTCTTTTACTTATTTGAACCTTTCTCCATTTAATAATACTTCCTTAGATTCCATAGAGTTTATATTCACTTTAAAGCTTTCATATTTTTTATTATATTTCATGTGTTTATTTTTTATATTTATATTAATTTGTTCCCCATTTTCAACGGTTATTTCATAAAGGTTGTAAATGCCATTTTGATAATCAAAGGTTTCTCCATCGTCTTGATAATGGGTGTAGTAAGTTTTGGTATTATCTTTAGATAAATATATATCTAAGGTTAATTCTTTTATATCCTTTTCCCCAATATAATTTTGCTCTGGGTATATTGGTATTATAGAACCAGCCCTTATATATATAGGACAGACGTCTAAGGGAGCCTCTTTTATAATATATTGACCCCCTTCAAAACTCTCATTAGTCCAATAATCTACCCAATTATCACCCTTAGGAAGATAAACTAATCTTTGAGTTTTTCCTTGCTCAACCATGGGGGCTATTAATATATTTTCCCCACATAAAAATTCATCGTTTATTTCATAGGTTTCTTCATCGGATTGATATTGTAAAAGTAGAGGCCTTATAATTGGGGTACCCGTTTTTTCTGCATTCCACATAGCATCATATAAATATGGAATTAGCTTGTATCTAAGCTTTATATATTTTCTATTGATTGATTCTGTTCTTTCATCAAAAGCCCAAGGTTCCTGATCCCTAGTATTAGCAGCAGCATGATTTCTAAATAAAGGGGTAAATGCTCCAACCTGTACCCATCTGCTTAAAAGCTCAGCACTACAATCAAAACCAAAACCACCGACATCACACCCTGCAAAGCTCATGCCACTAAGTCCCAAATTCATAAGCATCGGTATAGACATTCTAAGATGCTCCCAAAAGCTTTGATTATCTCCTGTCCATACGGTAGAATACTTTTGTGTCCCTGCATAACATGCTCTTGTTATTACAAATGGTCTTTTATTAGTGGATTCTTTAATTCCCTCATAGGTTGCTTTGGACATATAATGTCCATACACATTATGAATTTCCCTATGTTCTGCTAAAATCCCATCTTCATTAAACATCACATCATCCGGTAGGGGCCCATTAAAGCTAGCTGGCTCATTCATATCATTCCATATACCCGCTGCCCCTATGTCCATCATGATTTTTTGATTTTTTGCCCACCATTTTCTTACTCCTTCATTGGCAAAGTCCGGATAAACTGAATCTCCCGGCCATACCCTATTTACATAAGTAATGCCATCTTTATCCGTGGCATAATAGTTATACTTAAGCCCCTTTTCATATATATCATATCCCCTGTCTTTTTTAACTCCAGGGTCTATTATAGTAACTATTTTGAAACCCTTTTCCTTAAGTTTAGATATCATTTCTTTTGGATTAGGAAATCTCTTATTATCCCAAGTAAATACCCTATACCCATCCATATAATCTATATCTAGATATATGGTATCACAGGGTATGTCTTTATTCCTAAAATTATCTGCGATTTCCCATACTCTTTTTTCAGTATCATAGGACCATCTGCATTGCTGATATCCTAAGGTCCATAGTTGCTGCATGGGAGCTCTTCCTGTTAGGGATGTATAACCACCCAATACTTCCTTTATGGAAGGACCATATATAAAATAATAATCCAAGTCCCCATCTACAGCAGCAAAATAATAATAATCTTTATTTTCCTTCCCCATATCAAAATGGGCCTCAAAAGTATTATCAAAGAATATTCCAAAAGCCTTTTTATCTTTTAAACCTATTAAAAATGGTATGGATTTATACAAAGATTCAAAAGACTCCACATGGGGGCTTGCATCATCTGTATTCCACATCTTGTAGTGATAGCCTTTTTTATTAAGATGACCGGTATTTTCCCCTAGGCCATAAAAATATAAATTTTCTTCCATTTTCTTTATAACTTCAACCTTATATCTATATTCTTCTGCTACATTATGGCCTTCCTCGGATATTATTTCATAATCGGCACTTCTTCTTATAAAAGGATTTCTATTTTCGCGATAATCTTGACACAAGATATTATAATCACTATCATATATATCCACTTTAAAATTATCGAAAATCTTTATATTAAGCATATCTGTTGAAATTAATATGTTTTGCTCTTCTTTGACAACATCAAAATGGCATTCTATTGGTTTTAGATTTTCTATCGCCTTAGATGCCCTCTTTTCCCTTAGTAATGCCGAAAAAAAGTTCACTATACTAGGACTTATGATTTCTATACTCACTTCTTTGTTTTCAAAATTAATGTATACTTTATTTTTTTTCCTAGTAAAACTTTCGAGTTTTCCAAACACAATATCCCTCCTAAAAAATCCATAGTCTTAAGTATAAGTTTACCCAAAAACGCATTTGAAAACTACAACTTTCTTTAGGACTCTTTAAACTATCTTTAGATGGATACTATAAAACCCCCATTGAAACATATATGGGGATTGAAAACATAATTCCTTTTCCCAAATCGTTGATATTTAAATCAAGGATATTTTCAAGTTCATCCATAGCTTTTATCAAGGTATCTTCATCTTTTATGACAGAAAACACAGTTTTACCATAACTCCTTACAGAATCCACACTTTTCATGGAACTAGCAATCATAGGCACATAGATATCATCAAAATTATATAAATTAGCGGAGCCTATGGAATCCATAACTGTAGCCCCCGATATACCTAATTCTTTCAGACATTTTAAAACGAGCTTCAAACTTTTTATATTGCTTAAAGTAGTAAAAAGAATATATCCCTTTGGCTTCATTTTATTGCTCCTTTTGGTTTTTATTACTTAATAATATTCACTTTTTAGCACTTTATTTATCATCTTTTTGTCTTCTCTTTTTTCAATATGCCTTTCAAGTTCCCCTCCACGCATATGAGTAACGGGAAGAACAAACATAATACCCTTATTAGGCCTATCAATATCTCCCCCTAGAATTTTTTCTATTTGATTCATAGAAGATTTTACCTGTTCCTCTTTTTCAATAACAGAAAAAATAGTTTTATTGCTCATAGTACCCCCGTCTAATGACTTCATAAATCCCCCTATTAGTGGAATATTGTACATTCCCTTATCCTGGATAGTTCTTGCTCCCATTGTCTCTATAACTGTTGCTCCCCGAATTCCCAATTGTCTTAACTTAATCAAGATATCTGATAGATATTCGACTTCATTTAATACAATAAATAATACATACATACCTATATCCCCTTTCATATTATTTTTTAATATTGCTAACCATAGTAGATGGGTCTTCATTGAACAAGTATTTTAAAAGAGGTGGAGCCACTAATGTTGAAACTGCTACTAAAAGGACAATACTTGTAAATGTTGCATCGGTAATAATATTTCTCGTTACTCCCTGATTGGCAATAATCAAGGTTACCTCTGCCCTTGCAATCATGCCCACACCTATTTGCAATGCTTCTTTTAGTTTAAATCCTGATATTAAAGCTCCAATACCACATCCTACAATTTTCCCTAATATCGCAATTATTACAATAACCAAGGCATATCCCCAGTATTTTAATATTTCTTCTGTAATATGGACTCTTAGTCCTATGCTTACAAAAAATATAGGAGTAAAAAGTGAATATGCCAACACCTGGATTCTTTTTGATACTTTTTGGTGATAAGGGGTTGTAGAAAAAATAACCCCGGCAATATAGGCCCCTGTAATGGCTGCGACTTTAAACACTTCGGAAAGGAAGGATAGAGTAAAACACAAAATAATCGCAAATACAATTACCCTTTCACTCCAAATTGAACCATGAGCAAAACGGGTTATAAGTTTAGATACTATAACCCCAAAGAAAAAGGAAAACACGAAAAAGATTGCCATTTTAACTATTAATCCTATAATACTACCACTTTCAGTAGGGTTAATCATCCCTGTAACTGCCGCAAGTAAAATAATACCTATCACATCATCTATAATTGCCGCCCCTAAGATAGATATTCCCTGTCTACTTCCCAATTGATTAATATCCCTTAACACAGATACAGAAATACTAACAGAAGTGGCAGTTAATATCGTTCCTATATAAAAGGCAAATAAAAATTGGTGTTGTTTTATACCCCCGGGTATATATTGATTAAATAAAAAGTATGGAACAACCGTTCCTAAAATTAATGGAACCATAACTCCCCCTAAAGCAATCAAAGAGTTTGCCTTACCAGAGGATTTTAATTCATTTATATCGGTTTCAAGTCCTGCAAGGAACATCAAAAATATCACTCCTATTTCAGACATAATACCAATTAATTCATTTTGGCCATTGAGCCATCCTAGTATTGTCGGCCCTAAAACGACACCTATAAGAATCTGACCTAAAACCTTAGGCATTTTTAATAAATTAACTATCCATCCCCCTATCGAGGCTGCACCCAAAATAAGTGCCAAATCTAGAAGAAACCTTTTTTCTTCCAGACCCTGAAACATTTCAAAAATATCCATCTTCGTCCTCCCATATGTATTTTAATTATTTATATTATACTCCTGTCATTTAACAAGTACAAATATCCCCTGAACCTTTTTAGAAAAAATTAAAAGATTACACACTTATCCTGCTTTTATAGCAAAACAAATGTGTAATCTTTTAATAATGTTTGAACTTATTGATAATAGCCTTATTTTTTCATTTCGGGAAAAGACCTACTATATCTTATATTGCCTTCAACAATTATAGTTTCATAAGGCATATTCTTATTATTTAGCCTCCATAGAAGTTCTTGAACAAGCCTACCCCCGAGGTTATTTCTATCAATCTCCACTGTTGTTAGGTAAGGTTCAATGGCAGCTGCTTCCCTCTTATTGTCAAAACCACAAACCGCTATATCTTCTGGGATTTTATATCCCTGTGACCTATAGTATTTGATTACCCACATAGCCACATCATCATTGCAGCATACAAATGCCTCAGGGACCAATTTAATATTTTCCAGATGACTGCGTACCTCTTCATATATATAATATTTTTCAGGAGTATGCTTAATTAAACAAATTTCATCAATGATAGGTATACCATTTGACTGCATTGCTTTTGCATATCCTTGATACCTATCATAGACTGTTCTGCAATAAGTAATGTCTCCTATAAATCCTATCTTTTTTCTACCTGTTTTTATGAGGGTATTGGTAAATTCATAAACATTTTTCACACCCTCTACCAAAATTACATCTCCTAAGGGTTTATCGTCATACGGATTTACAGGGGCATCCAAAAAGACCATAGGAAGTTTTAAATTTGATAGTTTTAAAACAAAATCCTTCTTAAATACATCTAATAAAATAATTCCAACTACATTATCATACTTTACGGAAGCGGGTATTATTCCCTTTTCTTCATCTTCACGACTTACAAAACTATAAAGTACATTATATTCATTTTTATCTATTTTATCGAAAATTCCTAGGGCAATTTCGTCCCAGAAGCTGGAGATATCCCTATGAACGAAAACTATAATATTCTTGATTTCTTTTTTTGTATAACTTAAAAATTCTTCTTTAATCTTGGGATCTAACTTTTTATATCCCATTTCTGCTGCCTTAACAATAACCCTATATCTTGTTTCATAGGCTACGGTATCACTATTATTCAAAGCTTTAGATACAGTGTTTCTTGATAAATTTAATTCTTCTGCTATAGTTTTTATAGATACTTTCTTCATGTCATACCTCCACTACCACTGCATCTTGTAGTCTATTTATGAACCTCTTAGCAGAATTATTCTGCTAAGAAGTTCATGTTAAAATTAAGCATGGTTATTTAGCTTTACTAAGAAGTTCATCAACTGCATCTTGTGCTACCTGTTTGTAAGCTTCCACTGCTTGTGAAACCGTCATTTCTCCAGAAGTTACATTACCAATAATATCTCCCATAGGGAAGTTTGGAACGTATTCGTACAATTCAATTTTACCATTATTTGCGGAAACATCAATAGAAAAGTCAACATCTTCTTGGGTTAAATAAAGGGTCTGTAACCATTCCATAGTACTATCATCTCTTATTGCTGGGTCATCCCCGAAAAACCATAACAATTCTTCCATTACTTGATATATCTTTTCAGGATCTTTGGTCCCTTTAGGAAGCGCAAATCCATCATAAGCAGCAGCATAGCATATATCCGGAGAACCACTTGGTCCTACTGGGAATGGAACTATACTGTACTCAAATGGGAGGGAGGCTTTTGCCTCTGCTAACATCCAGCTTAAAACTGGGAAGAATAAGATATTTCCTTCTTTATATGCATTAAAGTTGGCATCATAATTCCAGATATCATTTTCTGCATTGTATATAACCTTATCCACATTATACATCTTATTAATGAACTCTATAGTTTCCATGGTTCTAGGGTCATCTAAGTTTTGTTTTCCCGCGGCATCGTCGAAAATAGAGCCTCCATTTGCTACAACAAGACTAGCTAATCCAGTATTTATAAATCCTGAATAGCCATATGTATCCATAACTCCGTCTCCATCCTTATCTTGGGTTGCTGCCTTAGCAAGTTCTATGAATTTATCCCAATTCCAATCAGTTTTATTTCCATTGTATACTTCTCTTGGATCTTGTAATCCTAAATCCTGAATTATATTCTTATTGTATCCTAAGAATATGCCATTATTAGGTAAACCTATTGCATTAAATAGATATTCATCTCCAAGAATCTTTCCCAAAGATTGAACTGCTATTTGTTCTGTCTTAGCATCCGAATTACTTGATAGATATTCACTCATAGGCATTAATAAATCATTTGCCATTGCAGGTAAAGAAAAACTAGATGGTAAGAAAACCACATCTGCATATGGTTCCCCTGACATAACAGAAGTTGTTAACTTTGGCTGTATTTCATCCCAAGAAATAATCATCATTTCGATTTTACAATTGTACTTTTCCTCAACCCTTTTTAGGTTTTCATACTTAGCAATCTCTTCAGGCAATGCTGTTGCCGGATCGGGTTCTTCCATATCACTATGGGCTACCACATCCCACCATCCGGAAACTGTAATAGTTTTTCCGCCTAAATCAAAAGCCTCATATTTATCCCTGGGATCTTTAGGCTCTTCCACCTTTTCCGGTTCTTCCTTTTTTTCTGTCTCTGTTATATCTGCCTTGTCAATGTCTGTTGTCTCAACATCGTCCTTCTTCCCACATCCTGTAAAAGATAGGGTAAGAATAACCATCATTAATACTGAAACTAACCTAAAATACTTCTTCATTTTAAAACCCTCCTTGAAATTTGAATTTATTTTAAAAATAATAGAAATTATTTTTAAAACCTTATAAATTAACCTACAATACCACTTCTTTCGATGCCCTCCATAAAATATCTTTGTAAAAATACATAAACAATAATAATCGGAGTGATAGCTAAGAGCACTGCTGCATTCATTATTAAATCTACATGCAATGGGTCATATATCCTATCCACTGTACTAAGGGAACCAGCCATAGTCGTAAGTTTTAAGGCAAGCAAGTTAGAATTAGGCATAAACAAAGATGCATAAAAAGTATCATTATACTGCCATACTAGGGAAAACAATAATACAGTAACAATAGATGGAATCGCATTAGGAAGCATAATTCTAAAATATGTATAAAAACTCCCTGCCCCATCTATAAAAGCTGCTTCTTCTATTTCTTTAGGTAATCCCCTAAAAAACTGCCTAAAAATATAAATATAAAGACCAGATCTAAGCCCCATTCCCATTAACGTCATAAGGGTTATGGGAATCTTCGTATTTAATATACTTATTCCTTCTTTTCCTGTTACTAACTTGATAATCCCAAATAAATCAAAATATCTAAACTGTGTATAAAGAGGAACCATGATTGTATATATGGGAACTACAATGGTCAATATTACACAGCCAAATAATATATTCCTCCCCGGAAACCTAAACCTAGCAAATCCATATCCGACTAAAGAACATATAAAAGCCTGAATTATCATTAACAAGAACACAAAGCTAACCGTAGAAAATAGAGTCTTTAGATAATTCATCTTAGTGTAAGCCTTTTTTATATGCTCCAGGGTTGGAGTTATTGGTATTAGATAAACCAAAGGGTTGTATGCATCTTCTATACTTGTAAAGGAATTACTAATAATGGTTATTATGGGTCCTAGCACTATGTAGGATATCCCAATAATAATAATCCATTTAAACACATCTAATAAAATACTTTTAATTTTACTTTGTACCTTATGTTTATCGTTTTCAGTTATTTTAAACTCCATACCATAAGCTAATTTCATCTGCCCCCTCCTCCCTTAATTTTGATAGAATGTCTTTTTAGATATTAGATAACCTACAGTAATTAAAATAATACATACACTGGCAGAGCTAAGTATGGACATAGCAGAACTCAGACCAAAATTCATAGAAGTAAATGCCGTAGTATAAATCGTATTTACCACATCGCTAACTGTAAAAGAGTCTATAATTGTATATATGACATTAGTAAGGATAAGAGGACTTACCATAGGAAATGTTATTTTCCAAAAAGATTCATAGGTAGTTGCTCCTTCTATTTTTGCTACTTCATAGAGGGCTCCAGGTATTGCTTGAAGGGCCGCCAAAAATATTAATATCTGAACACTAGAGGCCTTAACTATATCGTATATTCTATTAACTGCACCCTCTATATAATCTAATAAAATCGTGGGAAACCCAAGTTCCATAAAAACTCTTAGTAGATATCTTGCACTAAAGCCTGATGCTTCCCTCATTTCAGGAGGAACAGAAGATACCCCTCCTATAATCATATTCATAGCCGCTTGCAAAGCATCACTAATAGCACTAGAAAGCAGTATCACAGGAAGAAAAAAGATTGCCCTTACTACGGTTCTCCCTTTAAACTTTTGATTTAATATCATTGCCATAAGCAAACTAAAAAACACTATAAGGGGAACATCAATTAACATATCAGTAATAGATGTTGTAAGAATCCTATTAAATTCCCCATGCTTTGTTAAAGCATATATATAATTGGATATTCCCGCGAATTCCAATCTATAGCCCCCTGCAGGATTAACAATAACATTACATAGGCTATAATAGACGGCATGAAGTAAATTAATGGCAAAAAAACAGATAAATCCAATCAGCCAGGGGGATATAAAAGTAAAGCCCAATACCATTTCTCTTTGTCGTAAGGTCAATCCTTTTTTCTTCACTTCCCTTCCCCCCCTATCATCACATAATCTTTTGCTTCAACAGTAATGCCAGATATATTTTCAGGCATATCATTATAGTTAATATAAATTTTTGCTCCATTCTCATAAACTATCTCTACCACGCCATTTTCGTGCCTAATATGTTCTGTGATGCTTACATTAGTTAGATGGTCTAAGGCCCTGGATACTTCTTCATATATTACCTTAGCATCGTTTACCCAATCTAAATACTGTGTAGAGTACATAAAGTTCAAGGAAGTATCCTTAAGCCTTGATGTTTCTTCGTAAGTCCATGTAAAATAAGGGGCACTACCACATTCAATCATTTTTAAAATATCTCTATCTCTTTCATAATCACTTTCTAAGTTAATTGAATTTCCTGCATAATCTATAAAACCATGAATTACCATTGGATAAAAAGGGACTTCTTCATCTACAATATAAAATTTATTATCTGTGATTGGTAAATTGACTATATCGGTAGCGTAGGGCAATGAATACGCATTCCCTCCCTTAATCATAAGCTTATGGGTATTATTTTCTAGTCTGCTTAATTGCCCTGTTACAATGTTTTTCGCAAATTCCCTATGTATTGGGCGTTTTCTTTTTTTATCAGATGCAATAACATCCCCCAAATCTCTTAATGATAATCCATCTATCCCTAACTTTGTATAATCTTTGATAAATGAACTAACATGCTTTGGCAAAACAGCAGGGGATAAAATATAGTATGCTGCTTCATCAAATCTTGTACCCATTCTCATAGTTGCTCTTAAATATGGAGATAGTTGAACGGTTATCCCTGAAATATAACGTGTTGCTTCAAAGGCTGGCATATAAGAATCACTTGTATAACTAACCCTTTGAAATGCAACATCGGGGTAGAGTTCCCCTCCTGTTTCTTTAATCTTTTTAGAAACATTTATAAGTTCTTTTTTACTTCCCAGTTTATTAATTATATCTACAGACTTTGCCACATCATGGTAATACCCGTCGTTAAACCATCCTGAATACCTTAAGTTAATATTACTTACTCCCATTTTTGAGAGCTCATCAATTATAATTCCAGCTTCATCAAAGGTAGTCATGGGATAACTTGCTTTATAAGGGATTCCTGCAATGGTCTTTCTTTTTTCTATTCCTCCTATTAACTCTAAATAAAAAGGTAACTTTCTATATCCTGATTTCTTTAATATTCCTTTATTTATAAGACAGTTTTGATAATACTTTGCCATTCCCGAGTAATTCGCCATATCTTTCGCAAGAAACCCATAACGAATGGTTATATTCCCGTCATACATCTTTTCTTCTACTACAGGCAAGTCTGATTCTCTTCCTGTTGCCCCGAACATTGATAAAAATTCATAATCCCTTACAGTGAAATAACTATAGGCATAATTGTAAGAATTAACTTTACCACTAATATCCGCACAAATAGTAGCTATTGTATCCCCTTCCTCAATCATAGCAAGTACTGCTCCATTATCTTTTTTTATTCCGAAAACGGGCAACCTTGCAGGCTCAATAGTCTGTGTCTGTGTATAACTAATAACTACAGGATCTAGAGAATATACTTGCTGCAAATATGCATCATTATTTATTTTCCCATTGTTAAAATAAATAAGTGAACCAGAACCATTGGGAACAAACATATATCCATCTTCACTGACATCCCCAGCACCAAAATACCTTAAGAGCTCTATGCTAGATAATTTTCCCACTGAGCTTTCTTTTATATGATTTGCTGCAATGCTAACCACCAATTCTTCTCCCTCTAATTTATAATCTAAAGGAATAGTAAAGTAAGCGGTTTCTCCCTTTTGTTTACCCCCGCTTGCTTCATTTTCATATGCTAAATCCTCTTTCGTGTATCCTGCCTCCTCAAAGGCTTCTAGAAGTTGTTTTAGAAGAATCTTAGATTTTACTGCATTTTCCCTTAATTCAAGGAAACCTTTGTTTGTTTTAGATTCTATATATTGTTTTTTAACTGTTTTTACTGACTCTTCGCCTAATTTACTTAACACCTTATCTTCTAATCTTTCAACCGTTATAAATTTTGGGAGACTGTCTTCTTCGGATTCTATCTTCCCTAAAGTGTATTTAATCCTAACACCATTTTCTATACTTTCCATAATAAATTGCCCCAGGGCTATACTATCCCTATAGTTTGTCATTGTGGCTTCTACTCTATTGACATCATAGTATTTTATAGCTAATTGTGATGAGAGCATATCCTTATTTGCTTGGTTTGCTATGGAATCATTTTCTCTATTAATAGGGTTTGAATAAAAGATTTCTTTTGTTCTCTTGTCATACACTGCTACTTCTGTGGTTTCTTCATTTATATACAGTTTCAAACTATCATTTTCAGCCGCCAATAGCATTTTATCAATACTTTTCAAGTTATCTTTAAGAGCATTGAACTCTTTACCTTCATCAAATTCATAAACCCCTTTAAAGCACATATAATCCTCTATTTTTACATATTTGAAATAAACATAGACGAAAGAAATAGCAGATACTATTAAGATGGTGCAAACTAATAAAAGTATAATTTGTTTAACGTTGATTTTTTTCACTGGTTTGCCCCCCTAAGCTCTAAAAATTAATTCTGTATAGATACTATATATAAACATATATACTTGTTGAAGCAGCAAGATTATAAGCAGAGATAAAAAGATGATTATTAAAATAGCTACAAAGGTCAAAAATATAGTAGCAAAGGTTTTAGAAACCGTATAATTATGAATCGACATAATCCCCATAAATAGCAGAAATATAAACCACACAACAGCAATCCAAATTACCATATAATAAAAAGCTTCTTCATTTCTTGCCACATAATTTCCTATAATTGTTGCCAGGGGAAATGCCAATATTAAAGGCGTTAAAGAGTAAGATGTAGCCATAGCTATTTCTTTAAACTTTCCTTCTCCCTCCATCAAGGTAGTAATAGACCAATTCCCTACGCACCACAAAAAGTACATAAGCAAAATTCCTGTCAAATCAACTAAACTATTAAGAGTTAATGGATATACCTTATTAACTACAAATCCAGCATACTGCCTATTTATGGAATAAACTACCCAAAATAAAATGAGATTTATAATGGTTACTTTCATACTTCCTTCTTTTTCATGTTTCATATCATAGAACCCACTTGCTGGATGAGTTATCACATAAAGAGGAAATTTAAACTTCTTAAGCATTGATTTTCTTCCCCCTTCTCTTAAACTTTCTATAAATCTTATAACCCATATATAAAATAACTAAAATAAAAATCCCATTCATAATGTAGACAAGATTAGATTTAAGGACTTCATTTCTATATCTTTTATATGCAATAGAATAATATTTTTGATCCATCCCTAATTTTAAGTACTTTAAAGCTTCTTTGTTCTTATTTTTTGCAAGAAGTGATTTACCAATTCCTACATAAGCTAATTCAAAATTCGCATCTAGCTTCAATACCTTCTCCCAATATTCTACCGCCTTTTCCTCTTCACCGTCATAACGAAGTCCGATTGCCTTATTAATCAAGTCTCCGTATTGAGTCGGCTTAAATATAATTAGTTCTCCCCTTTCTTTATCAACAACTATAATCTTATCCCCAATAGCTTCTATGGCACTAGGATTTTTAAAGGTCCCAACTTGACTTCCTATACTTCCAAAAATATAAAGTAAATTTCCCTCATGATCGTAGGTAAATATTCTTCCTCTCTGGGAATCAATAGCAGAATATAAACCTTTATCCCTGACGACAATATCTATAAATTGAGAGGGTCCCGTATAACGCCTTCCTGCCGGCCTAAAAAACAAATCCCCTTTTACAAATTTATCTTCTGGTCTTTTTAATACATCATCACCGCTAGGGTTTAACCTTTTAATAGTTTCATCGGATTTAATGTCAACATTAGTGGTGTAAACAAATCCACTTTCATCTAGATCAAGTCCAGTAAACTCTGTAGGAATATATAACTGTTGCCTTTGCCTTTGAGCTTTTGTCGATATGCTCCTCCATATAATATCCGTAATTCCGATGGTTACCTTAATGGTACCTAAATACCCATGGAATTCTCCCTTATCAGTAAAACTCATAATCCCCTCGAATACACCTTTCCCTACTACATATACTCTATCTGCATAATCTACCCCTACTTTTAAGGGGGTAAAGGAAAAATTCTCATCGAAGGTTTCTGATTTTGGATTATCAATACACAAAATCAAATCCAAATCTGGAGATAAAACAACTACTCTCTTGTTTTCCGTATCTGCTACATATATATTTCCTCTATCATTAACAAAGATTCCCTGTGGTTTATTAAATGTATCGCTTTTACCATCATTGCTAAATCTATCAATAATTCTTTCTACATTCCATTTATCATTAAAAACTATTATCCTATTATTGCCCGTATCTACTAGATAAATCTCCCCACCCTTTGTAATATAAATATCAGAGGGTTGATTGAGTCTTTCAACCCCTAAATCCGAACCGGATAAACTATCTTCGGGAACATATGGGGCAGGGGATGGTACAACTACCTCCCAATAATCATAGTTATAGCTTTCATAGGGTACCCCCGCAACTGCAACTGAATTTGAAAAAATTAAACTTAACATTATTAAGAAATATAAATATTTACGTTTCAAGGCCTACCCCCCTTACTCTTTCATGCCTGAGGTTGACATGGTTTCTATAATATTACTTTGAGCTACAACAAAGAAAATAATAGGTACGCTCATTAATATTAGTCCCACAGCGCTTCCTGCTCCCGCCCTTGCAACTCCTCCTTGCACTATCTGATTTAGGGCATAGTTTAGTGGTTTTAACTGCTCGCTTCTTAGAAAATTACTACCTGTTGTTCCCCATAACTGTTGAAACATAAGTATCGTAAGAGTGAGCCATGCAGGCTTTACATTTGGCATAATAATTGACCAAAATATCTTATATTCGCTGGCACCATCAAGCCTAGCAGATTCGATTAATGAATCGGGTATCTGTTCCATGAATTGCTTCATAAGATATAATCCCAAGGAACTGGCCCATGCCGGAAATATAACCGCTAAGTATGTATTATTTATTCCCATCCATGAAATAATCATATAGTTGGGAATTGCTGTTACGTTATAGGAAAACATAAGCGAAAGAACAACAATAGAAAATAATAAGTTTTTCCCAGGAATATCATGTTTTGCTAAGGGATAGGCAGCTGCTGATGCAATAATCACATGTCCCAATGTTCCGAAAAACGTAAGTATTACCGTATTAAGTATGTATCTGCTAAAGGGCACCCAAGAGCTAGACATTAAAATAAATAAATCTGAGAAATTATCCATAGTAGGATTTTGAACAAAAATCCTTGGGGGAAATATAAACAATTCATGCAATGGTTTAAACGCATTATTAATAATGTATATAAGGGGTAGGGCCATAAAAGAGCCCACCAAAGCTATAAATATAAATAATGCTAAGGTTCCACCAAAGGATCTATTCACTCTTTTCGGCCCCATAATTGGATTGCGCACACTACTCACCAACCTTTCTTAGAAGCCTTTGTACACCCTTGTTTACCCCTATCATTAGTAAAAATAATATGGTTGCGATAGCAGAGGCATAACCCATTTCAAAACGAATTGTACCAAAATCAATTAGATGAGTTACAACGGTTTCCCCTGCATAATTAACACTGGGGAATCCTGCCAAATTAATTGAAATGTCTGCAACAGCAAAGGCTTGAGTTAATTGAACAACTGCTCCAAACATGAGTTGTGGTTTCATAGAAGGAAGGGTAATGTACCATAATTCCTGCCATCTATTTGTAATACCGTCTACAGCTCCAGCCTCATAAAGGCTTCTATCCACAGTCTGAAGCCCCGCAATAAAGGCAAGAAAGCCTGTTCCTAAACTAAGCCAAAGCTGGACAATTATTAAAATAGGCAAGATATACTTTGCATCTTTTAGCCATTGGATAGGATCTATAACTAGACCTAAATTAATCAAAAAACCATTGGCTAATCCATATCTATCCCCAGAAAATATAATTCTCCAAATGAAATATACATTACCAGATATGGATGGAGCATAAAATATTAGGGTTAAAACTGCCCTTATCTTACTAGGAAATTCATTAATAATCCAAGCAAAAACAAAACACATAATATAGCTTAAAGGGCCTGTAATAACCGCAAATAGCAAAGTATTTTTTATGGATGTTATAAATATATCATCTTCTAGAAACAATCTTGTATAATTATCCCACCCTATAAAATCAGGCAGTTCAAGTATATTAAAGTTTGTGAAACTTAGGGCTATAGATGCAATAACTGGTAATATGGTAAATGCAAAAAATAGTATGAAATAAGGTATCATTAATATATAGGAATCCCTGTTTTTTCTCATTAAATTAAATTGGTTCTTAAAGTTAGTAGAAGGTTCATGTTTATTATTAAGATTTAACGCTTTATTCTTTTTGGCTTTTTCCATTACAACAGATTTCTGCATATGAACCTCCTTTATTGGGTTAGACCAAATTCTTTTCTCTTATATTCTATTTCATCGTTAATGTATCTTACATAGTCCATCAAAGCCTCTCTTGGGGCATTGTTCTCGTTAACAACAACCTCATAGAAGGCGTTATTTATATGTCTCGTAGTAAAATATCCCCCGGGAACCTGTGGAACTCCCCTAACATTTTTAAATTGCTCGTCTAATGCCTTATAATGCTCTACAGGCCATGGCAGACTTGAAAAAGCCTCTATATTTGCAGTAGGATATCTAGCCGCCGACCCCATCAATCCTTCCATTTCTCTTCCAAATCCAATCTGAACCTTGGCATCAGTCCACCATTTCATAAACTCCCAGGATGCTTCTTTGTTTTTTGAGTTTTCCATCATAATACATGCTGTCCCCGTGCTAGGAACATCATATTTTATGGTCCCATCCTTTAAAACCGTTCCAGGAACCGATGTGAATCCCCATAATCCCTTAATTTCAGGGGCAGACACCTGTAATGTGTTATAGGTTGTATAATCTGAAACCATAAGGGGCATTTCCCCAGTCCTAAATCGACTTACAGGATCAAACTCTCTTTCTAATTTAAAATCTGTATAGTATTCGGTAAAATCTTTAAAGGCTTGAATAGAAGAATCAGAGCTTAAACCTGAGGCTGTGGCATTTTCATTATAAAACTCTCCTCCGTTTTGGTATAGGAATATCCCAAATACGGCCTCTGAAACTGGTATCATACCTATTTGATCCTTATTAAAATATCCTGTAGGAAGTAATCCAAAAGCCATTTGGTTTTTACTAAGCACACTGAGGGCTACTTTAACTTCATCCCAGGTTTTAGGTGTTTCTAATCCCAGTTCCTTTAGAATATCCTTCCTGTAAAATAACATATTAAAGGTCTGCTGTTCCGGAAGGGCAAAACACCTATCTTCAAACATATAAGGTATCATTGCGCTTCCATAAAACCTTTCAGCGACTTCATCAAAACCCTCAAATTTTGATAAATCCGTTACGGCATTTCTCATGCCATAATTCATGGGAATGTCATTCCATACCTGCATAGCTACATCAGGTCCCTGTCCTGACAATGTTGCAGGTAGGAGGGTATTTATATCTACAAGCATTAAGTTTACATTAATTCCTGTGTTTTTAGTAAAATCTTCATCAATCAAAGATTTAATAGTATTTGCTTGGTCACGGCCTGTTCCAATCCATACAGTAATTGCTTTTTGTTCTTTTTCTTTTGCGACATTACCGATGGCATTATAATCAATTACAAAAGAATAATACAATGTCTTTAATTCGTGAAGAAGTTTATTCCAAAATGAGTCTTTTAACTTTGGCGGTTTTTCCGAAGGTGATATGATATAAATCTGATCTAGCTGCAGGGGCTGCTCGATTGCTTGGGTCATCCATGTCCCCATAGAACCAATGTTTTGTTTGAACTGGTTTAATCTTCTAGTTATGGTTTCAACATCTTTTGAAAGAGCATTAAGTTCATCCCTCATTGTGATAAGACCTACTTCTCTATCACTTATTTTCCCTGCCATCCTTTCCAAATCATTTATAACTTTATCCACCCTATCCCTTTCAGTATTAATGGCATCAACAATTCCAGGAAGATTTTTTTCTATCTGGTAATCCCTGTATCTATCAGGGGTGGTTCCGGTTATACTTAAAAACTGTCTATAGATTTCATTTAGATTTCTAACACCAATTTCAACTTCCCTAATGACAGAAGATAATTCCCCTAGGACAACTTCCATCCGGATGGTATGTTTTCCCTCTTCTAAATAAAACAAATAGGGCTCATCTCCCCCGAGAACTTCTACTCTCCAATCCTTTTTATATCTAAAAGGTATTTCCTCCATCTCTTTAAATGGAACTTTTCCATCTATATATAATTTCCTAGATGAATAAATTCCTCTTATAAAGTTTTGTTTTGCATTGAAGGCTACTTTATATAATCCACTTTCGGGTACATCCACTTCCCATTGTACCCATTGTCCGGCGTCTCTCCAATTACTTCCTCCCATGGTGTTGTTTAGGTATACCTTAGGGCTATAAGGGGTAACCGCAGGACTTGAATGTTCCATGGTTGGATATAACATTTGTGAAGACTTCGAAGATGGTTTTTCTGCTTCTATTGTAATAAACTGATTATGTGTTTCTTTATATCCATTATTTTTATACTCTTCAAGTTTTTCCTCATAGGTAAGTACTTCCTTCTCCTGATAAATCTTAATGTTTCTAAGAACCATCGGCTCTCTTCTTGAAACTATACTTAAGCTGTGCATTCCTTTTGATAAATAAAATTTGAAAGGTGTTGTATGGTACCCTTGATAATCCTGAACTACTTTTTCTAACCAAATAGGGCTTTCTACCTGACTAGGTCTTAAATCATTACCCTGATTATCTTTTAATGCCTCTCCTTGTTTATCAATCCATATTCTATCAAATTCAATGTTGTTTGCTTCTGAGAATGGAAGTTTACCATCTATGAAAATTGCTCTTTGTATAGCAGAACTCTTACCTTCTACAGGATAATATAAAAAAGATATATTGTAGAAGCCTTCTTCCTCAATATATAGCTCATATTTAACAAATCCTTCTTCCCCTGTAAATACAGATTTCCCCTTCATCCCCTGGTAATCTTCTAAGATTTCTATATCCATATTACTGTAATCTTTAAATTTATCCGCATCTATTATATATTCCTTATTTGGGAGATTATCTTTATCATAATTTTTGTTGTACTCATCATATTTTATAATGTCCATATAAGAGTTCAGTACCTCATTGTATTCATCCATTGTATTTTGGGCATATGTATCTTGAATAGGCAACAATCCCATGGTAATAAAAACTATATTCACTATAGTTATTGCAATAATTCTTTTAAGCTCTCTAATCCTCCTCAAGGTTTTAGTCCCCTCTTTAATAATTATCTTTCATTTAATGGTGCAATACTGCGATATATTGTGCAACAATTTGTCTTATGTCATAAATTTATTATCACATATTTAAGTTTGACTTGTCAAGTGTATTTATAATATTCAACAAATTTTCAATAGTAATTATCTAATTTAATATATCATTTTTTTGATATAAAGACTGACTAATTATATATGTTATTGATTAACAACTATTTATTTCAATAATCAACCGTATTTTTTAGTAATTTATATCAAAACGCACAAATTAGATAGTAATTTGTGCGTTTTGCATTTTTATAGTAGATTCCTATTCTATTTAATTTATAATTACCTATGGCATATTAAAATTAAGCTTATATTCTGTATGGATGAACATACAAAATGACCTTGGCATAAATGAATAGTAAGTATTTTTTATCCTCAATTATTGTTTACTCATAATTTATATTAATATAATTCGGTAAAATATTATACCCCAAAAAATATATAATAATTGCTATAAAAATTAGTGACAATATAAAATGCTGTAAATCTAATAGATTTACAGCATTTTATATTGCCTTTTATTGGTTTTCACTTTTGAGTTTTTCTGTCTGATCTACGGTAATTAGGTTATCTATAATTTCATCGATATCTCCATCTAAAATAGATTCTAATCTGTGAAGGGTTAAGCCTATCCTGTGATCTGTTACCCTTCCTTGTGGGAAATTGTAGGTACGGATTCTCTCATTTCTGTTTCCTGTACCTACTTGGCTTTTCCTTTCCGCCGCTAGTTCTTTTTGCTGCCTTTCTTGTTCTATTTCATATAGCTTTGCTCGAAGAACCTTTAATGCCTTATCTTTATTTTTAAGCTGAGATTTTTCATCTTGACAACTGACAACTAATCCTGTAGGCAAATGGGTAATCCTTACGGCTGAATCTGTTGTATTAACACTTTGCCCCCCATTCCCTGAGGAACGAAATACATCTACCCTAAGGTCATTGGCATTAATTTCTACATCTACATCTTCAGCCTCAGGAAGTACCGCAACCGTAACAGTGGAAGTATGGATTCTTCCGCCGGATTCCGTAATGGGGATTCTTTGAACACGGTGAACACCGCTATCGTATTTAAGTCTTGAATAAGCACCATTTCCTTGAATCATAAATATTACTTCTTTAAATCCACCGACACCTATTTCATTGCTATCCATGATTTCTACTTCCCAGCGTTTTCTTTCTGCATACCTTGAATACATCCTAAACAAATCTCCTGCAAATAAGGCAGCCTCATCTCCTCCTGCCCCTCCACGGATTTCAACAATAACGTTTTTTTCATCATTAGGGTCTTTGGGAAGAAGGAGTACCTTTAATTCCTCTTGTATATCTAGTAGTTTTTGCTTATTGTCTGCCAGTTCTTCTTTCACTAACTGACGAAACTCCTCTTCTAAATTGTCTTCTAGAAGCATATCAGCTTCCTCTATATCATCCTTGGCCTTCTTATATTCCTTATATTTTTCAACTAAGGGTTTAAGGTCGCTATATTCTTTCATTAATTTCTGCCATTCACTTTGATGATTTATGACCTCTGGGTCACTGACCTTTCCTGAAAGTAATTCATATCTATTAAGAATTTCTTCTAATTTATCAAACATTCTATCACCTCTATTTAAGTTCATTGATTCCAAAAATAACCCTATCAAACCCTGCTAAATCTTTTTTTATCTCTATATTTGAAAAACCATAATCCTTTAGTAAGTTTTCTACTGGTTCTGCTTGGTTATAACCTATTTCAAAAGCAAGCACGCCTCCAGGTCTAAGATATTCCATGCAATCATTTATAATCGGATGATAAAATCTCAAACCATCCTCTCCCCCATCTAATGCCTGATTTGGCTCATAATCTCTTACTTCCCTCATAAGATCTTCCATATCCTTCGTGGGGATATATGGGGGATTGGACACGATAATATCTATCTTCTCTTTAAGCGTTTTGGGAAGTCTTTCAAATAAATTGCTTTTAATAAAGAAGATTTGTCCATCCACATTATTTAACCTTGCATTATGCTTTGCTACCTTTAAAGCAGAATCTGAAATATCTACAGCAGTAATTTTACTATTAGGAAGGTAGTAAGCCAAACTCACGGCAATACACCCCGAGCCTGTACACATATCTAATATATGAACATCTTTCTCTTTATCTATTAGACCTAGGACTGTTTCCACCAAATTTTCCGTATCTGGTCTTGGAATAAGAACATTTTCGTCAACAAAAAAAGGGAGGGCCATAAACTCCTGTTTGTTTATAAGGTATTGGGTCGGAACATTTTTGCTCCTTTTGTATATAAGTTCCTTGTATTTTCTTTCATCTTCTTTTAATATTTCGTTTTTAGGATGAGTAAAAAGCTGAACTCTAGAAATGGAAAGAATATGACAAAGAAGAAGTTCCCCATCCAATGACCAACTTTGAATTCCCTTATCTTTTAAAAAGCTTTTCCCCTCAATCAAGGCTGTCTCAATCGACTTTCTCATCCTCTAGAACTCCCTCCAGTGCAGCAATTGCCACCTCAATTTGGGCATCATCTGGTTCTTTTGTTGTAAATGATTTTTGGAGCCACATTCCTGGAACACTAACTAATGAAGCAAGCCTAGAATCCGATCTTCTTGCCCATCTAATAATTTCATAAGATATGCCTGCAATCAAAGGTACCAATACAATTCTGCTTAATAATCGCAACCATATGCTTTCTACATTAAAAATAACAAATACTATAACACTAGTTAGCATAACTATGAGAAGAAAGCTGGTACCACAACTCTTATGAAGACGGCTGTATTTTTTTACATTTTTCACGGTCAATTCTTCTTCATGTTCTAAACAATTAATAGTCTTATGCTCTGCTCCATGATATTCAAATACTCTTTGAATATCTTTCATTTTGGAAATCAAAATAATATATATCATAAATATACTGATTCTAATAGCCCCTTCAAGGAGATTTTGTACCCATATATTTGTAATAATATTCCTAAATAACCTAGATACCAAAAGGGGGGTTACCATAAATAAGGCAATACCTAAAATAATAGATAAAAAAATAGAAAACCCTATAATATAATCCTCTAATTTACTGCCAAATTTATCTTTAAGATATTTTTCAAATTTGGAGGATTCAACTTCTTCTTCAACGTCAAAAAATTGTGCAGAATAGGTTAACGTCCTAATACCTAAAACCATTGAATCGATAAACATAGCCACACCTCTAAAAATAGGAAGTTTAAACAGGAAATATTGTGTCGTTACCGCTGTAACTGGCTTTTTATCCATTACTATTTCCTTATCTGGTTTTCTTACTGCTACTGTGTATGTTTTTGTTCCCCGCATCATAACTCCCTCTATAACGGCCTGCCCACCGATACTTGTACGTTTCATTTCTCCACCCCCATAATCACTAAAATTTATGAACAAAAAAGGTTGAGACACCGCCTCAACCCCTTACTGTTCTTGCTCAATCCCATATCTTTTGTTAAATTTGTCAATACGTCCCTTAGCTGCTGCTAATTTTTGCTTTCCTGTGTAAAAAGGATGACATTTAGAACATACTTCTACGCGTATTTCTTTCTTTACAGAACCCGTTGTGAAAGTATTTCCACAGTTGCAGGTTACTGTAGCCTCTTCATAATTAGGATGAATAGCTTCTCTCATTGTTAATTTCACCTCTTTCAAAATAGTCAATTACAGACCTTTATCCATAAGCTTCATCTATTTTTCAACCATTTACGCTTATCTCTAGCGACAACGTTCATATTATAACATAACCCGATAATTGATGCAAGGGTAGTTATTTATTTCTAAATAATTTATCTAAAGTTTCTTTTCTATTATACTTATGAATTCTTGGTTGCTTTTTGTATGCATTAGAGTATCTATAATATTCTCTGTCACATCGGTAGGTGTCATCTTACTCATTGCCCTTCGAATTCCATATACTACTTCTAATTCATTTTGAGCTAGAAGCAATTCTTCCTTTCTTGTTCCCGATTTATATATGTCTATGGCAGGAAAAATTCTTTTTTCTGAAAGCCTTCTATCTAATACAAGTTCCATATTACCAGTTCCTTTAAATTCTTCAAAAATCACTTCATCCATTTTACTTCCTGTTTCTATTAGGGCAGTTCCTAGAATTGTAAGACTACCTCCTTCTTGTATATTTCTTGCAGCACCAAAAAACTTTTTAGGCATATGTAATGCAGCAGGGTCAAGCCCCCCCGATAAAGTTCTTCCACTAGGAGGAATAGTTAGATTATATGCTCTTGCTAGGCGGGTGATACTGTCTAATAAAATAATTAAATCCTTTTTTTGTTCCACCAATCTTTTTGCTCTTTCCAAAACCATTTCAGCAACCCTTTTATGATGCTCTGGCTGTTCATCAAAAGTAGAATATACCACTTCCACATTGTCCCCACTGATAGAATCTTTCATATCTGTTACTTCCTCGGGTCTTTCATCTATCAGAAGCACAATAAGCCTTGCTTCGGGATGATTTTTTGTTATTGCATTGGCAATTTTTTTGAGAAGTACCGTTTTCCCAGCCTTAGGAGGCGCGACTATCATCCCCCTTTGTCCTTTTCCAATAGGAGCTATAAAATCTATAAGCCTAGTTGATAACTCTAACTTATCATATTCTAGGTGTAGTTTTTCCTTAGGATATATGGGGGTTAATTCTTCAAAACTAGGACGTTTTGCAGCGATTTCTGGATGATCTCCATTTACTTCCTTAACATACAATAGGGCACTGAATTTTTCACCTTCCTTAGGAATACGGATATTTCCTTTGACTAGGTCTCCAGTTTTTAAATTAAATCTCCTTATTTGAGAAGGAGATACATAAATATCCTTGTTCCCCGGAAGATAATTTTCCGAACGTAGGAATCCATATCCATCTAGTAATACTTCTAGGACTCCCTCTTCTATAATTCCGCTATCTAGCTGCCCGATTGCAGTTGGAACCTTTGTATCTGCCTGAGGTATGCTGGTTTTACCATCTAATTCTTTTATTAATTCTATTAACTCAGGCTTTCTATATTTCGTAATATTTTTAATACCTGATTTCTTTGCAATATCTCTTAATTCTGCAAGGGTTTTATTGCTCCAATCATTATCCATTGTTAACCACCTTTATGCTTTACAATTTTGGTATTGCCAATCTCATTCCTCTATATATATCATTTTCATCTTTTAAATTGTTATATTCTATAATATTCTTATAGTATTTTCCTGAACCGTATAGTTTCTTACTTATATTCCACAAAGTATCCCCAGTTTTAACAATATAATACTCTGGCTCAGAGGCCGAGGAATCGTTATCATTATTATCTTCGGGTTCTTCTATGGGCTGGTTTAGTTCTGTTTCAGGGGTATCAATTTCTAATGGAAACTTTAATTGTTCCAATTCTGCCCGAAGTTCGATATTTTCTTGGTATAAGGCTTCATTTTCTTGTTTTAAGCGATTAATTTCATTGTTAAGTAATTCTATAGTTGAATTGTCTGATTGTAATGTTTCATGGTCTTTGTTTTTAAATAATAATTTCCCTAAACCCAAAAACATCCATATAATCGATACAATAAGTATTATACCTATAACTAAGATAGATGCACTAACTATCTTATCTTTTAATTTATCCCTTTTTTTGCTTCTTCTTTTTGCTGAAATAGAATAAAAACTTTCTAATTCTTCTTTTGTAACTTCTGAAGCCTTATTAAGGGGATTTGTGTTTTTTAACAAACTATCTAGTTCTTCTCTCATTCTTTTCTCTTCTTCTTTTTCGAAAAAGTCTTTTTCCTCTAATACATCATCTTCTTCAATCCAATTTTTTTTATCCACAGAATGCATCTCCTTAATTTTCTTCAGCATATGGCAAAAATATACCATCATTTGTGATATCTGTCCACCAAAGATGGCTTTACCCACATAAGTGTCAATCATAATACATTTTCGTTTTTTTGTAAGAGAATAACAGATTGGGCATGTATATATCTTAGGTCCTCATTGTTTCTAGTTGGTAGATTTATTTCATTACCACAATCATAACATTTCAATTTTATTTTATTTGTCAAAACGTCCATTTCTAATTTGTTATTTCCACATTCACAACGTATTTTCCCTTCCTCTGCTAAATCGTGTATATAGTTAATGCTTTCTATTACAACCTCAATATTTTTACATAACCTAGGCATTCCCATTTCTTTTAGAATATCATTTAAAGCATTTTCATGACAATCTAAGGCATCGCTAACACTACTTTCATTTCCGATAAATCCTATTTTCATGTTTTTTTTGGGACATTTAAGAACTTTTAAATCATCGGAGAACATTTGATTTATAGAAAAGATATAGGTATGTGTTTCATTACATAAGAAACATGGAATTGACAATATCATTTGTTTTCTTCTTTTAATGGCAATTTTAAGTGAATTTTTATTGCATTTGCAGCTTATGGATATTTCTTTTTTACCAGAGAATTCAAAAGGTGAAATATCATCAAAATAAAAGACCCCACAGGTTGCACATTGAAAAACTATAGTCTGTATGTTTCCAATCGTCATACCTATCACCTGCCTTTATTAATTAATTCTTCAAAGGGATTAAAAATCCTTTTTAGGGGTAATAGAAAGACGAAAATTATATATATTTTAGGGCGAACTATGTCCGCCCCAAAGTATATTAATTAGAATGCAATAACGAGTCCTCCATCATCGGCATAGGTAGAACTAAGTCCCTGCATTTCCACAATAACAATATCTTTAAAGTTATATTTTTTAAGTACTTCTTCTTTAAACTTTAAAGCCCTATCTAGACAATTGCAATGGGCTATTCCCAAAATCTTTTCCTCAAGATTTTTGCCTTCTTCACCAATGGTATCGACGAATTTATCAAAGGCCCTTTTATATCCCCTTACTTTTTGAACTAACCTAATGGTGCCTTCTTCTGTCGCTCCCATAATAGGTTTAATTGATAATACCGAAGCTATCTTTGCAATTATTGGATTCAATCTCCCGGCTTTTGCTAGGTGTTCTAAGCTTTCTAATAGAAAAAAGGTTTTCATCTCTTTGATATATTTATTAACTCTTTTTACAATTTCGGCATCTTCAATATTTAATTTTGATAGTTCATGAATCTTTAAGCTAATTAATGTTTCCCCAGCGGAAGCACTTAAAGAATCAAACACATGAATAAATTTATTTCCTATTTCCTCTAAAAACATGTTTTTAGCTATCATCGCACTATTATAAGTGCCACTTAAGGCAGAGGATAATGTCACTACAAAGATACTTTCTTCCCCTTTATAGGCTTCCATAAACTGCTCCGGTGAAGGACATGCTGTTTTAGGCGAAGTCTTGCATGCATTCATATCCTTTACATATCCGGATACATCTAAATTCTCATCGTCAATATATCTTTTATCTTCTAATATAAGGGTTAGCGGAACAATTTCAATCTTCATTGTTTCTTTTATTTTATTATTTAAATCACAACTACTATCCGCTACAATTTTAATACTCATACATATACCTCCCATAACCTAGCATTTATTATATGTTATTCATATTATATACCATTATATTAATAGATTCTTATTAATAATGCAAGTATATGTATATTAAATATAATAATAGCCATTCGTAGTACTCAATACTACATGTTCTATATATTATATCTAGTTGTTTTCTTTGTATAAATTAATATTTTCTGTTGTTACACTTAGAAAAGATTCCACCATTTCTGGAGGGACTGGTTTACTCCAATAATAGCCCTGCCCAATGTCACATTTAAGATGAAACAATTCCCTTAGCTGCTCTTCCTCTTCTATACCCTCTGCTATGGTTTTAAGGTTTAAATGATGTGCCATGGATATAATCGCATTTACAATAGCTTTATCATCTATATCCTTGGTAATATCCCTAATAAAGGATAAATCAATCTTAAGGTGATCTACGGGAAATTTTTTGAGGTAGCTTAAAGATGAGTATCCTGTGCCAAAATCATCTATAGAAATGGTAAATCCATATTTTTTCATGGTTTTTAATAGTTCATAGGTTATTGCGATATCCTGCATAAAGGTGGATTCTGTAATCTCAAATACTATTAAACTTGGATCTAAATCAAATTCTTCAATAGAATCCATGATTCCTTTTAATAGGTTGTTGTCTCTAAACTGCACCGGCGAAAGGTTAATAGCAATCGGTACAATTGGAAAACCCCTATCAAGCCATTCCCTAAGCTGCTTGCAGACCATCCAAACTATTTGGCGCCCTACTTCTTTAATCAAACCAGTTTCCTCCAAGATAGGTATAAAAACTCCTGGGGAAATGATTCCCTTTTCTTTGTCATTCCATCTTACTAATGCCTCAAGTCCCTCCAACTCATGGGTTCTTAGGTCATAATAAGGCTGATAAAAGACCACAAATTCATTATTTTTTAATGCCTTTAAAAGTTTGTTCTCCATAAGTAAAAAGTTTTTGGCATCTTCATTCATGTGATTTCCATAGAACATATATTTGATAGATTCACTTCGTCTTGCTTGAGAAAGAGCAATTTCTGCCCTGGATAATATTTGTTTTGTATTTTCACCGTCATTGGGATACATAGCAATTCCCATTGACATGGCGAGTACAATTTCTTGTTCCTTTATATTTATTGGCTTTTCTATTACCTTTAAAATTTTATCGATATGAATAAATACATCTCCAGGATTTTTAACGCCTTTTAGTATAACCCCAAATTCATCGCCGCCAATACGGGCAACAAGGTTTTCCCTTCCTACTGTTTCAGTTAGTCTATTAGCTATTATCTTTAGGACCATATCTCCGCTTTCTATACCGAAAGTTTCGTTAATAAAGATAAACTTATTAATGTCCATAATAATAATGGCTAATGCCTTTTCCTCTAACTCTGCATTATTAATTTCTTGGGTAATTCCTCTAAAAAAAGCTGACCTATTAGGGATTCCTGTTATTATATCATACTGCGAGACATAATTAAGCTTATCTTCTAATCTCTTGTTTTCTGTAATATCCTTACCCGTTGATACAAAATATGATATTTCTCCATTTTCGTTTTTTAACGGCGATATGCTTTGATCTAAATAAAACAATTGTTTATTCTTTTTTCTGTTTATAATTATATTCCTATATGGTTTTCCACTTAAAATTGTATCCCACATTTTTTTATAGAATTCTGAAGGATATTTGTCAGATTTCCAGATGGAAGGATCCTTGCCTATAACTTCTTCTACCTTATAACCCGTTATCCTTTCTACAGAATCATTAGCATATTCTATTATGCCATTTTTATTAGTTATCACAATCCAGTCGACAGTTTGACCAACTGCCATCATAAATTTTTTCATTTCTAGTTCTAGCTTTTTATTCTTTGTAACATCTTTAATGCTAACAACCTTGTAATAGTTATTGTCTAAATCCTTAATTTTTTTCATAATAATGGATACGTTAATATTTTTTCCATCCTTACATCTTATTATGCTTTCTTCACTTACTATTTCCTTATACTTCATAAAATCATAATGATTTTGAAGAACTTTTTCGTGATTGTTAGGATGAATAACAGCTAAAAACAACTTGCCTGTCAATTCTTCCTTTTGATATCCATTTATCTTACAATATTCATCATTAACATAAACAAACTTTCCCGCTTCATCTATAACACATATTCCCATCTCTATTGTATCAAGTATTTTTAATAAAACTTCAAGGCTATTGCTATAAAGATTGGTGTGGTTCTCGTCTTTGTTTCGTTGCAATCCACCCATAATATCCCCCCATCACTCTTAATTCACTTAAGCCCCTATTTTAATTTTACCATTACTTTATCAAAATACAATCTTTTTTTATCCCCATACTTTAATATAGATGACAATTTTCACAATTTGCTCTTTAGTGTTCCTTACCTATATGATAAAATGGATTAAGATAACAAAATGTCAAAAGGATGATAAAAATGAATTCAATTCCGCTATATAAAATCAAAAAGTATATTCTTGATATTCGTGTAGAAATCTCAGATTTTGATGATGATACTTTAAGGTTAGGTGGAATAATCAAATCCGTTTATGAGGATGGTCTTTTCATTTTACTTGATAATAACTTTCTTGATTCGGAAATCTATCTAAATAAAACTTACCTCATAAAAATATTACGGGATAATTCTCTTTTTTGTTTTGAGGGGAGTATTTTTTCCATACAAAACAAGATTACCCATATTAAAATATTATCCCCCATTAAAAAAATCCAAAAGCGAAAATACTGTAGGCTTAAAATACTGTGCCAATGCTTGTTATATTTTCCTATGTTCAACATGGTAAAGGAATCTATCATTTACAATATAAGCGAGGGGGGAGTTGCAATCATCACCCCTCAAATTCTTCTAAAAAATGATAATGTTTTAATTGATATCCCCTTCCTTAACTTTAAAAAAATAAAAGGAACAGTTCTAAATGAAATAAACTCCCCATTGTTTGAGATTATATCTATGGACTATATTACAAACTTTATTAACCTCATGAATAACCCAAATATAAAGTCGGTAGGAGAATTTAGTAAACTTTACAACAAGACATATGCTATCGAATTTAATCATGAAAACCAAAAACACCCTGATGCCATCCGTAAATTTATATTTGATATGCAATTAAAACGAATTGAAGATTCGAATCAGTTTATTACATATTAAAAGCCCCAATGAATAATCATTGGGGCTTTTTTGAATTTCTCAAAGTAATATGACATATAACTAACAAACAACGAAATCTATAAAAGACTATGAAAAATTAAATTTTTGTGATATAATTTATCAAGTCTTTTTAATGTACGATAGATAATCCTTTAGGAGTGTGATTTATTTTGGAGCCTGGTGAGATGTGGCAGGTTTTTGCTTTAGTAGTTCTTTTGCTTTTATCTGGTTTTTTCTCTGCTTCGGAGAGTGCCCTAATGTCTTTAAGTAAAATAAGATTAAGACATATGATAGATGAAAATGTCAAAGGAGCAGATATTATAGCTAAACTGATAGATAATCCCAGCAAATTATTAGGGGCAATTTTAGTGGGCAATAATATTGTCAATATCGGAGCTTCTGCCTTAGCTACTTCTATTGCCATAGATATTTGGGGGAATGCCGGAGTAGGTATTGCAACGGGTACTATGACACTTCTAGTGTTAATCTTTGGTGAAATAACGCCGAAATCCTTGGCTGTTCAAAATACTGAAAAAATAGCATTAAAAGTATCAAAATCTATATATTTTATCACTATTATCTTAAATCCTGTAGTTACAATCATTATGTACGTTACCAATTTTTTTGTTAAATTATCTGGTGGCAAACTAGATAAAAAGGACACATTTATAACCGAGGAAGAATTAAAAACCATAGTAGATGTAAGCCACGAAGAAGGGGTCTTAGAGGGCGAAGAAAAAAAAATGATTTACAATGTTTTTGAATTTGGAGATTCTAAAGCCAAAGATGTTATGACTCCAAGAACTGATATGGTTGCCATTGATATAAATTCTACCTATGATGAAATCATATCCCTTTTCAAGGGTGAACAATTTTCAAGAATGCCTGTATATGAGGATAACACCGATAATATAATTGGTATCTTATATATAAAAGATTTGTTTTTCTTTGAGGGAAATAAAGACAAATTCGATTTAAACCAATTGATTCGCCCACCTTATTTTACTTATGAATTTAAAAGTATTTCTAAACTTTTTGCAGAAATGCGTGCTAAACGTACCCCCATGGCAATAGTCCTAGACGAATACGGTGGTACGGAAGGCATCGTAACCATGGAAGACTTAGTTGAAGAGATAGTTGGAGATATAGAAGACGAATACGATGATATAAATAAAGAAATAGAAGTAATTAAGGAAGATGAATATATCGTTGATGGAAGTACAAAAATAGATCTGTTAAACGAAATGATAGGAACCCATATTGAATCAGAAAACTTTGATTCTGTAGGAGGCTTTGTAATAGGTATACTTGGGCGGATTCCCGAAGAAGGGGAGGCCGTGGAACATAGTAGTATCAAATTTGTTGTGGAAAGTACAGATAAGAATCGTATTGAAAAGTTAAGGATATTAACATAAAAAAGGCAGCTTTAGCTGCCCTTTTTTTATCAATGTTTTACCCATTTCTTGATCCATTTCTTATTTTTCCACCTAAAGAACATACTTATTCCCCTGATCCATTCATCTATAATCATTCCAATCCATATTCCCGGAAGTCCAAGACCCAGCACTACACTAAAAAAGTATCCCCCGCCTACCCCAAAAATCCACATTGAAATAATGGCCATCACTACCGGAAATATAACATCTCCAGCCCCTCTAAGTCCACTAATAAGCACAACATTAAATGCCCTTCCAGGTTCTAGGAATGCATCTATCATAAGGGTAAATGCACCTAACATAATTATTTCTGGATTACTTGAAAATATCCTTGTAAAGTTTTCTCCAAAGAAAAATATTATGACGGAACCTACTAAGGAAAATGCCATAGCCAGTTTAAAATTACTAAGACCTGCCTTATAGGCTTCATCCAGCTCTCCAGCCCCCACTAAATGTCCAATCATAATTTGGTTTGCCTGACCAATGGCATTAACAAATATCATAGCAAACCATCCTACCTGCCATATATACGTTCTTGTGATATAAGCCGTATCCCCAAGATTGATAAGTATAATACTCATCAAAGCAGTTTGGGATAAGCTATATGACATATTTTCCATAGCTGCAGGAAAGCCAATATAGAGTAATTTCTTTAAAATATATATAGGCTTTTCTTTTAAACGACAAAAAAAGCCAATGGGTAAAACGGTTTTCACCAAAAATATAAAAGCGAGAATTGTAGCAATAAACCTACTAAAGGTTGTTGCAATAGCTACCCCCTTCACCCCTAATACAGGGGCACCAAAAAGCCCAAAAATAAAGATAGCATCTCCAATTATATTTATAATATTCATTGTTACTGTTATAAACATAATCTGTTTTGTATATCCATGGCTTCTAATAATTGCAGATAAGGTATTCAATATAGCTTGAAAGAATAAAGCCCCCCCAACGATAGAAGTATAATCTAGGGCATATTTCATTAAATCAGAAGTAATTCCCATGGATGCCAAGATATTTTTACCAAATACAAGCAATACAATACTGATTATAATCCCCATAATCAAATTCATAACTATTGCTACAGCACTAACCTTTTCTATCTCTTCCTTATTCTTTGCCCCAACATTTTGTGCTACTAAAACCGCAGTCCCGGCAGAAGTTATAGCAAAAATTAAATTCAAATTACCGATGATTTGATTTGCTGCTCCTACAGCCCCCGCTGCCCTATCATCGTATTGACTTAACATAAAAATATCTACTATACCAAGAAGCATAAATAATAAAAGCTCCACCAAAATTGGAGCTGCCAATCTTATTAGCTTTTTATGCCTTTCCATTTTATCCCCCTCTTTACCCTTATAAAATTAATCAAATGCTATAATAACATAAAAAAAATTACTGTCAATATACTGAATCAATGGCAGAATTGCATCAATATTATTCTAAAGGATAGTATCTCAATAAATGATGCAATATGTCAATCGGAAAATTAATGTATTTTGCATAGACCTATATATCTTTGGATAGAATTAAAAGAAGTATTACATTATATTAAGGAGTGAAAAAATGATTGCAAAAATTGATAGAGACGGCTGTATTGCCTGTGGGACCTGTCCTGCTGTATGTCCCGAGGTATTTCGTATGGCTGATGATGGTTTAGCTGAAGTTTATGTAGATGAGGTCCCTAAAGAAGCTGAGGAATCTGCCATAGAGGCCCAAGAGGAATGCCCTGTTTCAGTAATCACTGTTGAAGAATAAAACTCTCCAGATTTTTTCTGGAGAGTTTTTATTATTAATTCAAAATTACCATAAGCATCCTTTGACTAAATAATGGTTCTATAAATTTAACCTTCAAAATAATATATATAAAGATACAGCCATTTATATTTTCTTGTATATTCGATATCCTTTATTTTGTCCTCATTTATTATTTATTTTAAAATAATAGTAATGGGTGGTGAAAAATTGAAAAAGCTACTCCATAGTACTCTTTTTATAATATTGCTTTTATTTATTAGTATTCCTATCAATCCGAGCATCGCTAGAAATGAAACCTTTGAAGATATCCCGTTAATTATTATTAATTTCAATGAAATAGTAGATGTAAGCAAAGAAAATCCCGTTTCTTTAAGCACAGATAGTGGGATAAAATTAAAGCGAGCCTTACATCTTTGGCAAGTTGGTGAGGATGTTCTACAAATTAGAAAAGCCTTAAAGAAAATTGGATACACTATAGGCACCACTTCTTATATATTTGATGAAAATATGAAGAATGTTATTTCTAAGTTTCAATTAGATCATGAGCTAAAAGCTGATGGAATAGTCGGCAAAGAAACCGTTAATGTTATTAATAAAATATTGTTGGAAAATAATATGACTCCTCCTTCTACTCACACGGTTGTAACTAATGCTCCCACCGTTGGATATTGGATTATTATTAATAAATCCTCTAACACCCTCATATTATTAAAAGGTAAAAGCGTGGTGAAAAAATTCCCCGTAGCAACAGGAAAAGACCCTGATTTTACTCCAGAGGGTAAGTGGAAAGTTCAAAATAAGGTTGTTAATCCCGCGTGGAAAAATATTAGGGGTGGGGTTGCTGAAAATCCCTTAGGTTATCGCTGGATAGGGCTTAACATAGATGATGGATATCTGTACGGTATTCACGGCACTAATAACGAAGGAAGTATAGGATATTTTATTTCTAAAGGATGTATACGCATGCAGAACGAAGATGTTGAGAGTCTATTTCCTATTATAAAAAGCGGAACTCCCGTCTGGGTTGGAACAAATAAGAAACTTAAAAGCTGGGGTATAAACTAAAAGTAAAAATAAGAGAGCAAGCTCTCTTATTTTTATTTTACTAATTCAACTTCATAACCTTTTTCTTCTAATTGATCAATAACCATACCCTCTACAACAAAATGTCCAAATCCTACTACTACAAAATAGGTCCCTTCCTCGTCCTTTTCTAAAAGTTCGATAATCTTTTCTGTCATATTTTCATCCCGTTTCCCAAAAAGGGCCTTAGTAAATTCATCCTCAGATGCATTAAGGGAAGCTGCATATGACCCCCTAAGATCCTCTATTTCTCCATTTACCCATTGTTTCTGCCATAATTCTACAACTGATTCTGTATCAGCAATTTCCGTAGAAACTGGATTTAGAATTTCATTTAAAATGCCGTTTAAATGACTTTCTTGAAGTTCTTGCGGTATACTATTAAATAAATCCGCTTGGAACCTAATGCCTTCTAATTCCATAATAGGTTTCCCTTGTAGCAACGCACTGCTTAAGAAATACATATCGATTCCTGCATTAGCAACTTCTGCTGCACCTTCTAAGGTTTCTGTGGCGCTGCTTGTGATTACAGCTAAGTCATTAGCAATAGACCAAGGCTTAAAGTTTTCATACACATCCATAGGTAAGCTAAACTTTTCAAATACCTGAAGGCATTTTTCATAGGTCGCTTCTGACACATTATCTTTTAGGGTCGTGCCATCCTGATACATTGCTTGTTGTATGAAATAGTCCATGCCCTCTTGCATACTAAGTAAATTTGCTTCTACAACAAGGGCATCCGCTTCTTCAAAAGCAGCCCTAATTTTCTTATTTAATGGGTACATATCTGTTCTACCTACATGAATAGAACCTAATAAATAAACAGTATTTTTTCCCTTGGCTGTTTTCCAAAAAAGTCCCTTGGAACCACCATCAAGGGCATCACATGTATCCATTATTAATCTGCTAACCATAACTACTGCTTGTTCTACTGTAGCTGGACTATCAAGTTCAAGCCCTTTATCACTTCCATTAATTATTCCCTTCTTAATCATAAAATCTATCGGGGAATCCGCTTTAATTGTTAACTCTTCTGATAATACATACCCATCAAAAAGATAATATATGGACTCTGCTACAGCTTTTCTCGAACCATCAAATGCATTTTGATTAAATTCATAGGATTGTTTCTCTTGAAGTCCTAAAGCCTTTAATTTCTCATCTGTACCCTTTAGCAGCATCTGCATCTTGTCTTCGGTAATAGTTTCATTGAACCCATAGTTGTACCAATGTAAGGGGTATATTCCATACCTTTCTGCCTCATTTAAAGTTTGTATTGCCCAGAAACTTATATCTGGTTGCGGAACCTCTTCAGCCAAGACAGGTAATACATTCGAAAAAATCATAATAAGGGTTAATAATCCTGCCATAATCCCCTTTTTAATTTTTTTCAACCACTTTCTTTCCATTTGTTTTCCTCCTTTTAATGTATTCAATTTATTTGTAAACAAATCTAATAATAGATTTATTTTTCAGAAACTTTTATATCTAGGCAATACAATATCACAATTAAATTTTATATTCAAGTAATGCTTAAAAAAAATGGTGCCTAGGCACCATTTTTTTAGATTACTTCCAAAACTCAATTTGCTTATTAACTAAATTAGTAAAGTCCTTGTTCATTTCTTCTACTCCACTGCTCTTAAGTTCATCCATTGCCTTCTGCCATACATCGTCAAATTCTCCAGGCTTAGCAATAATGGATTGGACGATTGACTGGCGCATAATAGAGTCACATCTTTCTAAGATTACAGGAATTTCTGATTCTGCCGGAATATTAACTAGGAACGCTGCACCCCAATCGGATTTAGGAATTTCATCCCTAGATGGGTATAAATCTTTCCACATTTCTACTCCATAAGCTTTTAAAACTTCTTTTTCTGGTTCTGTATATCTTTGTTTAATTAAATCAACGGAATCAACAACATAAGGATTTCCAGTGGAATCTAGTTTTCCTCTTCCCCAACGTGGGAATGGGTGGGTATAAACTTCTATACCAGTTTCTTTCTTATAATTCGTTCCATCTGTTGTTCTCTTTTTATATTCCTCATCAGAGACAACTCTCTTACCATCTTCTACCGTATAATGGATACCCTCAATACCCCAGTTATTAAGGATTTGAGCCTCATCAGTACACATCCAATCTAAAAATTGCATTGCACGAACTTGATTTGGGGAATCCTTTGTAATACAAATTCCATTACCTCCAGAGTAACCAACATCTCTAAAATCTTGGTGCTTACTATCTTTCGTTAATTGAAGCGGATACATTCCATAAGTTCTTTCTGCTTTTCCGTCAGCTCTAAGGGCATCTTCAGCACTTCCAAATTCCCAGTTTGCATCGGCTATAGCAAGTACTCTACCTGTAGAAATTTTTGCTATATACTGGTCCCAAGTTTGTACAAAGCTGTCTGGATCAATTAGACCTTCATTATACATATGGTTTAACCATCTATAATATTCTTTTTCTTCTTCTCTTGTGAAGCGATATTTTGCTTCATAGGTTTTAGGATTGATAAACCAGTTACCATCATCCGGTGCTCCCGTTGCAAAACCTGCAGGATTTCCTACGCTGATAAGCCATCTCCAGTCATCAGCTAATAATGACAATCCTATAGTGGGCTGACCATCTATGGTTGGATATTTTTTCATATATTCTCTTATAGCATTCTCATAATCTTCTAGGGTCTCTAATTTAGGAAATCCTAAGTCTTTTACAACCGCATGTTGTAGTTGGAATCCATTAACAGGCGCCCATGTCTCTTCATCAACAGGGGATGCACCAAGGGCATAAATTGATGGATCCTCTTGACTAAAACGAAGTCTATTTAAATATTCCCCGTATAAATTTTCAACATTTGGTCCGTGTTGTTCTATTAGAGATGTTAAATCTACTATAGCATCTGCTTGAACCAACTGAGTCAATTCTTGAGTTTTTGCAAAAATCATATCTGGGTATTCCTTACTGGCAATCATAATACCCATCTTCTGAGCAACATCACCCACAGGATATTCGAATTCAATCGTAACACCTGTTGCTTCTGTAATTTTTTTAGCTACTGGACTTTGGAAGCCTGTTTCCACAGGGTTAACATCCACTGAAAACATTGTAAGGGTTATAGGTGATGTATCTATATCTGTCCCTTTTTTGTCGTCTTCTTTCTTTTCAACATTCGATTTTGTATTGTCGTCTTTAGAAGTCTGCTTGTTCTTTCCTGCACCACAGCCTGTAATTACAGAGACGCATAACACAAGGCATAAAACTAGACTTAATAAGCTTTTTGTTTTTGACATTTCTTGTCCCCCTCGTTTCATATTTTTACTATATAAAAATTTTTTGCAAACTTTTGCAAAAATTTTTAACTTTTGACTGCTCCTATGGTCATCCCTGAAACAAAATATTTCTGAATAAAAGGATAAATCATAATAATAGGAGCTGTGGCAACAACTGTGATTGCCATTCTAACCGATTCTGGTGATATTCTATTTCTTTCTGCTACCATCCCCGCCATGGCAGCCCTTTGCGCCATGTTTTGAGAAGCTGATAGATTGCTTAATATTTTCATCATTTCAAACTGAAGGGTGGTAAGGTTAGCTTTATTGCTTGCATATAAATAAGTGTCAAACCAAGAATTCCACTGACCTACAGCTATAAAAAGTGCTACTACGGCTATTGCTGGTTTGCATAAAGGCATTACTATCTTAAAAAATATCTGTAAATCATTTGCCCCATCTATTTTAGCCGATTCTTGAATCTCATAAGGTAAGGATTCCATAAATGAACGAAGCACTATTACATTAAATGCCCATACTAGTCCAGGTAGAATATACACCCAGAACTTCCCTACTAAATTCAATTGTCGGATAAGCATATATTCTGGAATCATCCCTCCTGATACATACATAGTAATAACCAATAATGCACCAATAGGTCTTCTAAGAAAATAGTCCTTTCTACTTAAGGTATAAGCTATCATACAAGAACATATAAGCCCCGATAAAGTTCCTATAACCGTCCTTGATATTGATATAAAAAGTGCCTGACCTATATTGGCATATTTAAAGATTTCCGTATAATTCTCGAAGGTAAATTTCCTAGGCCAAAGGTATATGCCCCCCTTTATGCTATCTAGGGACTCGTTAAAAGAAATTGCTAAAATATTTATAAAAGGATAAATTGTAATAGCTATTACAAAAATCATAATTATATAAAGAATAGAATCGAATAATTTTTCCAAAAAGCTCCTTTTCATTGCTACCCCCCCTGTTATTTATATTACCTGGTTTTCGCCAAATCTCTTTGCAATAGCATTGGCTGAGAGTAAAAGAGTAATGCTCACTAGGGATTTAAATATACCTATGGCGGTACCATAAGATATTCTACCTAGATTAATCCCGTAAGTTAGGGCATATAGATCCAAAACTTCCGAGTATTTTTCCACTGCTGGATTCCCTAACAAAAACTGTTGTTCAAATCCAATGTTAATCATACCTCCTATGGTTAAAATCAGAAGTACTATAACTGTAGGTCTAATGCCCGGCAGGGTAATATGCCATATCTGCTTAAACCTTCCTGCTCCGTCTACCTTAGCTGCTTCATATAATTCCTGATCTATCCCTGTTATTGCAGCTAGATATATAATGGAGTCCCAACCTGTATCCTTCCATATACCAGAAGCCAATACAATCCACCAAAATAATTTAGGCTTCATCATAAATTGGATAGGTTCTTTAGTAATATTAAAAAACATTAATATATTATTTATTAATCCATCATCTACAGATAACATCTTTATAATGATTCCTGCTGCAATCACCCATGAAACAAAGTGAGGTAAATATGAAATGGTCTGAACCGCCTTTTTAAACTTTTTTACCCTTAGCTCATTTAATAAAATTGCAAATATAATGGGAATGATAAATCCAAAAGCAATTTTTAAAAAGCTCATTGCTAAGGTATTTCTAAGGACTAAATAAAATCTATTATCATTAAACAATGCTGTAAAATGTTTAATCCCCACCCACTTCTGACTCCAAAAAGGTTTATCTACACTGGCATATGTGTAATCCTGGAATGCCATAGTCCACCCCCATAATGGGATATACTTGAAAATGACAATCCAAACTGCAAAGGGAAGAGATAAAAGCATAAGATATCTTTGATCTTTAATCTTCCTCCAGCTCATTTTTTTCTTTTTTTCTAATAAGCCCTGTTTTTTTATTTCAACAACTCTCTCCATTTTCCCACCCCTTAAGTAGTTTGATTTTCGTTTGTCTACTGGATTTGTTAGATGTGTATAATTTGTATCAATTCTTATAGGTTATATTGTTTACTTTTACTTTATATTAATATAAATATGGGAAATGGTATACCCAAAAAAATATATATCAATTACCTTAAAAATTAGAGAAAAAAAGGGGGTAGAATCTTCCAGACTTTCTACTCCCTTTTTTTCTTAGATTTGTTTTTATATTGGTTTGGACTTAACTTTTCATATTTCCTAAACTTAGTATAAAAATAATCAATATTTCTATACCCTACTTTCTCCGAAACCTGATAAACTTTTAAGTCGCTACCTAATAGCAATTCCTTTGCTTTTTCAATTCTTACTTTATCGAGATAAGTATTAAAGCTTTGTTTAGTATAATTTTTGAAAAGCTTTCCTAAATAGGCACTATTGTAGTGGAAGATTTCTCCCAAAGTTTCGACTTTCAAATCCTTGTAATAATTGGTATTGATGTAATTTATGATTCTTCTTATGGCATGTTCTGATGAGTTTTCACATAATATGCTAGATATAGTAATCATCTCATCCTTTATATACTCTAATAACTCATGGAGACTCTTTCTATTATTAATGTTTTTTATGACTACTTCATTAGGCGTAATTTCCTCTTTTTTATCATAATAATTAAATGTAAATTTATCTTTTATCTCCATAAAGCATTGTACGCAAAATTCCTTTATATCCTCTATAGTAATATGTCCTTGCTTAAAAAATTCTTCCATTTCCGTAAATACAATGTCTAATTTTTCAAAATCTCCATCATCAATAGCATCGTACAATTCCTTTATATTGGTGATGTTTGTAACCTCATTTTCCCTTATTTTTTTTAACTTGCTATCCCTTTCTATTTCCTGCCTTATTCTTATTATTGTCTCAATCAATTCATCTTCATCTATAGGTTTTAATAAATATGACCTTGCCTGTAGTTGAATGGCTTTCTGGGCATATTCGAAATCGGAATAACCAGTTAAAATAATGAACTTGGTCCCAAAGCCTTTTTCTTCTTTTCTTGTCTCCTTAATGACCTCTATTCCACTTAAACCGGGCATCTTTATGTCAACCAAGACTAAGTCAGGCTGTAAGGTTCTTATTTTTTTAAGACCATCCCTTCCATCGGTTCCTTCCCCACAGACATAATAACCATACTTTTCCCAATCAATAATTGTTTTTAGTCCCTCTCTGACAACATGTTCATCATCAATGACCAGAAGCTTCAGCACTTTTATCCCTCCATTTTGGTGGTAAGAAAATATCTACTTTGGTTCCCTTATTAATTTGACTTTCAATCCTAATCCCATAAATTTCACCATAAAATAATTTAATTCTTTGATTTACATTACTAAGACCTATACTCTGCCCCTGGACTGTAGAAGGAAAATCCATACAACTTAATTTCTCACTTATTTCTATTAGTTTATTTTCTTCTATTCCTATGCCATCATCCTCAACTGAAATAATAATTTTATTATTTAACTCTTCTATCGTTATTATAATGATTCCCCTGCCTTCTTTACTTTCCAAGCCATGAACAAAGGCGTTTTCTACTATAGGCTGAAGTAAAAGTGGGAGCACATAATAATTTTCGATATCACAACTTACATTAACTTCATAATCTACTTTATCACCAAATCTAAATTTTTGTATCCCCAAGTAGTCCTTGACAAGCTCTATTTCCCCTCGAAGTGCTACTAATCTGTCTTCTACTGCTAGGTTCCTTTTCATTAGCTTGGCTAACTTTTTTACTATCATAGCTATTTCTGGCTGCTTATTAGTATGAGCCTTCATGCGGATAGTTTCTAGGGTATTATATAAAAAGTGGGGGTTTATTTGACTTGCAAGCATTTTAAATTGTATATCTTTTTGCCTGCTTGCTAACTGTTCTCCCTGAAGCTTATGGTCGTATATTTCGTATATTAGTTTTTGAATACTTTTAATCATCGTGTTCAAATCCTGGTATAGCTCTCCTATTTCATCTTTTCCCTTAAAGTCTTTTGTTATATTGAAGTCTCCTGATACTACCTTATGCATTTCTTTTCTTAATATAATAATTCTCCTACTTATTAGACTAGAGAAGAGAAGAATAAAACCCAAGGATATTATAAAACTAATGCCTATAATAATAAATCCAAGTTTGCTCTTTTGATTTGCCTTGCTTAGGATGATGTTAATAGGTACAATAGTTCTAATAGAAAATGGAGTAGAAGATTTTATGGGGTAAAAGTTCTTACCAATAATCATTGCCTTCTCTCCATTGTATTCTTCTGCTCTATGTATTCTCTTATTAATATCTGTATTTTTTATATCTATTATCTGCCCCTGTATTTCCCGTCTGGTACTGTTTACTACTAGCCCATCCCCAATGGTAATAATAGTCTCAAAAGGCTCGTCTTTTATGATAGAATATAGATATAAATCATTTATATTAATAACCAATACTCCTAGTAGACAACCCCTATCATCCTTTATCACCCTAGATGCGCTTAATAAAGTTTGTCTGCTTATTTCATCATAGGAATATTTCCATACTATTCTTCCATCCCCTTTGATAGCTTCTTGATACCAGTCTTGTTTTTCTATTTTATCAGTTACCTTTATAAATGCGCCATTATCCAGTAGGGTTTGGTTGTTTACATAAAATCGTATGCTGTCTAATTCTTTATAGGATCTAAGGTAATCTTTAAAAGCTACATATTCAGAATAATCCTTAATTATATCCCAGTTATCTTCATAATATTTTAAAGTGATTTCTTTTAATTTCGCATCAAAATACATCCAGTCGGATACACCCGCCGCTATTCTTAATGTCTCGTTTAATCTCTGCTCTGTCCTAGATGTATTGATATTCGCTTCCTCTATGGCTCTTCCTATCACCATACCACGCATACTATTAGTTAAGTAAATACCAACAATCCATACAGGAATCAATACAACTATAATGTATGTAAATATTAATTTGTTTCGTATTTTCATATTATTGAATACCAGAAGAAGTTTGTTCAAATAGTTCATTTTTTACATCTCCCAAAAGAGATACTTTAGTCTATTTTATCATTTTTTAAATTTATTGTCCATTTATAATCTTTAGATAAAAGGCTTCTAACCAATGTACTGCCATTAAACCATGACCAGCCTGTGTTGGGTGAACACCGTCCTTACTCCAATATATAGGGGCTTTCTTTATACATGCAGTGGCAAATATTGAGTCAAAAGGAATATATCCTGTATTAAATTCTCTAGCTAGTTTTCTTACTGCATTAATTTTAGGGTCCAAGTCTTCTTTCCATAAATCCCTTTGTTCTTCAGTAAATGGGAGGACAAATGGTTCACATAAAATAACTTCTGCTTCCAATTTTTCTTTGATTGAGCTAATTAAATAACGGACATTTCTTTCGTATTTTTCTACTGACGTTTCCTCATTATCCCCATATTTTCTCCAAGTATCATTAATACCTATCATTATGGACACAACATCTGGTTTTAAATCTATACAGTCTTCTTGCCATCTCTCTACTAAATCTATGCTCCTATTTCCTCCTATCCCCTTATTTATGAACTTAAAGTCAACTTCAGGATGAAGGGCGCCGAGTATACTGGAACTTATCATTGCATATCCCGTTCCCATATTCCCTTCTTCATTGTAATTTCGTCCCCATTCGGTTATGCTATCCCCCTGAAAGAGAACCGTTAAATCTTTTTTAAGCATATTATCCCCCTTTTCTCTACCAATCCTTAATTTCCTTAATTTTAGATGTTAATTGTTCTCCCATTAATTCATGAGTCCTTAAGCTTGGATGGTATGAAATCCCATATCCATCTTCTTCTTTCTGATGATTGAATTCTAAAAAGTATACCTTCTTATTATTTTTATTGAAGTAGGATACAATGTCTCCTTTTATATAATCCCTAGTTACTTCTAAAACTTCTCCATCTATAATAGGACCTATAGCGCAAACAACTTCAGTATTCGGATACTTGCTATATATTTTATCTACAAAATTAATATATGCCCTTGTAAACTCTTTCCTATTGGGAATATGACCGAAACTAAAATCATTGGTCCCCAAATTAATAACTACGACCTGAGGAATCCAACAGGCAAAGTTCCAGCCTTCATTTTCTGGGGTAATAAATGAATATAAACTTTGAAGAGTATTACCTATATTTCCTTCATAATCCCTTAGCACCCCATAGCCTGAACGCCCTAAAATCAAGGCTTGGGCATTAAGTTTTCTTGCAGCTATAGCACCATAAGAAAGATATGCATTATCATATTTAGGCTCATACTCAATGCTTAAATCTCCCTCTGCCCCAAAAGCACAGGTAATAGAATCCCCTATAATTTCTATTCTTCTATTAGACTCTTTAATAGCATCAAGTTTTTTCCCATCCCCAAAGTCAAAACCTAAAAACTGAACGGTCCCGATATAAAATTCTGTACGCTTTACCAGCTCTATTTTATGTTCTTTTTCATCTAGATTTTTTGCCAATGTGAATTTTCCTTCTCCTTCAACATGGAGCCCTTGGATTATCGTTTTTCCATCAAGTATTACATTAAAGTAATTACTTCCAAAAGATTTCAAGGTTACAAGGACTTCCTTCCCATAGAATCTAGCAACAATGCTACTTCCTGACCATGCAAACTTTGGACCTAATGGATCTTCAAAATCAAATCTGCCTATATATTTGATTTTATCTTTAATCATAACCTTCCCTCCAAATATATTAATATGAAAAATGGAACGGTCAAGACCGTTCCATCAAGATTGTTGTAAGTTATATTCTGCCTAATCCTCTATCTTCTCCTACCACTTCATCGTTTTCTATAATATAATTTATTACCTCATTAACTGTTGTATAAGCAACTGCTACATAGGTATCTGCAGCCCCATAATAAATTGCAATCCTTCCCGTATCTGCATCATATAAAGTTGCACAGGGGAACACTACATTATCTACAAAGCCTCTTTCTTCGTACCATTCTTCTGGTGTTAGTAAATGATCTTTACAACGGTATTTAACAATAGAGGGATTTTCATAATCTAATATTACCCCCCCAACACTATACACATATCCATTACAGGTTTGAGATACCCCATGATAAAACATAAGCCATCCTTTAGTTGTTTCGATGGGTGCAGGACCTCCTCCTATTTTAAGCCCCTGCCACCAGCCCTGGCCACCTTTACTCATTACATGACGGTGATTTCCCCAATATTTTAAATCCGGACTTTCACTTACAAAAATATCTCCAAAAGGTGTATGCCCGCCATCACTGGGCCTAGAAAGAAGCATAAACATATCATTTATTTTCTTAGGAAATAATACTCCATTTCTGTTAAAAGGCAGGAAGGGATTTTCAAGACGGACAAAAGTTTTAAAGTCCTTTGTCTTAGCTAAACCTATAGCTGCCCCATAAAAATCTGTACACCAAATAATATAGTATGTATCTTCTACCTTAACCAAGCGAGGATCATAAGCGTATCTTGGGTTGTATGGTTTCCCTTCCTCATCGATGAAGTCAATTGGTTTTGAATCAATATCCCAATTAAGTCCATCCTCACTCCATCCCATGGATAGATGAGGTCTACCATTTACTGTTTCTGCTCTAAATACCCCAATATATTTACCTTCATATGGAATAACTGCACTATTAAAGATTCTTGATATTCCTTTGGCAGGATTACGTTTGATAATAGGATTATTACTATGCCGCCATACTGGAAGTTCATATCCTTTGGGTTTATCTTCCCATGGCATATTTGGTAAGCTTCCCCCAATAATTTTTACTTCTCTCATTTTTGTCCCTCCTGTAATTAACTTAATTAACTCATTACCTAATCGTTTAGTTTACAACTTAATTATACTGTATCTTATAACTAAAATCAATATCTTTATTTTACTTTTCATTTATTCTTTATTTATTACTTTAACCGAATCCCTATGGACAATTTTACCATTAACTAAGATTCTACCATATTTTCTATCCGGATTTTTAACCTTTTTTACAATCAGTCTAGCTACAGTTCTTGCCATATTTTCTATATCTACTTGTATAGTTGTTAATTTAGGATGAGATATGATAGCATAAATATCATTATCAAATCCCACGACAGAGCAATCATCAGGAATGTTATACCCTTTTTCGTTTAGGGCCTGAATTAAATTATATGCAACTTGATCACAATTACATACGAAGGCTGTAGGGAATTCCTTAGGTATTTCCAGGTTTATAAGTCTTCCCTGTTCATCCCTATCATTAATAATGTATTCTTCTTTTAGTTTTGATCCATTTTCCAAAAGAGATTTGTAATAACCTAAAAATCTATCCTGTATGCTGCTAGTAGCATAAACATTTCCTACAAAAGCTATTTTCTTATGACCACATCTCATAAGGTAATTAGTTATTTCATAGGATGCATAAAAATTATCCATAATAACATAATCAACATCAGTAGAATCATCATAAAAATCCAAAAAAATCATAGGCATATTAACACTCTTTATTTTTTCACAATATGATTTACTTATTTGTCCAAGAACTATGAATCCATCTATCTTATTTTCATAATAAACCCTAGGCAATCCTCCCTGTTTTTCATCAGTTTCACTTACGATTTGCAAAATCCCATAATACTGATAGGCTTCTAGGGCCTTTGATATATGTTGGAAGAAATTTAAATAAAATGATTGATGCTCTCCTATAAAACGCTCCGCAATTAAAACACCTATATTATATGAATATCCTTCCTTCATTCCCTTAGCCATGGTATTATATCTATATCCCATTTCTTCAGCTAATGCAACAATTTTATTTCTTAATTCTTCACTAACACCCTCTTTATTGTTTAAAGCCTTAGACACCGTTACATTGCTCACGTTTAGTCTCTTTGCTATATCCTTCATAGTTATATTTTTTTTCATTATTATGCCTCCTGATAATAAATTTATGACATACTGTATGCTTTCAGTCATTAATCGTTAACTTAATTATATCATGTTTATAATAATTTTACTATTATAACTCTTTAAAGCAAAAGTTTTTATTAAGTCTCCTTTAGCTAAATATATTTTGATATCTTTACAATAAAGATTCAAAAAAAAGTATATCTATGTTAATATATATTAAAAATACTTATAAGGAGGAAATTAAATGGCTTTTGAATGGAAAGAACGCTATAGTCTTCAAATTCCTGAAATAGATGAACAACATAAAAATTTATTTGAAATTGGAAGTAGGGCATACGAGATAGCCCTTCTAAAAGATGATTATGACCATTACGATGAAATTATGGATATAATAAATGAATTATTAGATTATACTCAATATCATTTTTCTTATGAAGAGGAACTTATGAAGAAATATGGTTATGCAGGATTGGAAAATCAGTATAATGAACATGAATTTTATATACACAAAATTAGACGTTTATCCGGCGAAAAAGTAGATGATAATCAGCAAAAGGCAATATTAGATATCTTAGATTTTCTTTCTAACTGGATAAGTAGCCATATACTTATTTCAGACCGCAAATATGCTAATGATTTTAAGGAAAGAGGTTTAATATTAGACCTACAATAGAATAATTTCATAAAAAAGTCCTCTATATCTTTTAGAGGACTTTTTATATTTGTTATTTGATTTTTGGGGACTACTTCTATTTTACCATCTTTTTTCTTTATGCGGTACTTATCCTGTTTAAAACCAGCTAGTTCAAATGGATCCTGTGATAAATCTTCTATTATGGCTACAGTCTCTCCTGTTTTAACATCTTTCCCTTCGCCTAAAACAAAATGTTTATACTTATTACTCCAATAGTATGTTTGGGTAATTTCTTTAGAATCCACTATTTCATATTCATCTTCCTTTGGCATGGGCTTACTATTTACTATCTTTGATTTCGAATACGATTGATGCTCTAAGACCCTAAGAACAGGGTATGGACTATTTTCCCACATTATAGTTGACTTTTCCATCACCCTAAGCCACTTCGCCTCCGATTTAGGGGGCTGCTCCCACATTTCATTCCAATAAGCCTCATAGTCTTCCATAATAGAAAGAACCATTTCGAATTTGCCATTATTCCATATATATCCCCTTATATAATGTCCTTTTTCAAATGCCCCTAACATTTGATCTACCGATTCCCTAACAATAAGTATATCCTTCCCTTGCTTTTTTATTGGTATGGCTTGAATACCCTTTATATCAAAAAAGGTATCAACTGTTTTAATATACTTATAGGCGTTTTTAATACTTTCATATACCACTATAATTGACTTTTGGGGCCCTAGGGATAATGTTAATACTAATTCCTTTTTATCATCCCCTAATAAATCAGCAGTGTCTATTTTCAAATCGATGCTTTCTTTTTTATCATACCAGTCCGCATACCCTGCATCATGTAATACAACTTCAATTATATTTTCTTTATAGCTTTTTTTATCTGCTAAATATTCCTTAACCCATGTTTCTTTAATTTCCCTATTTGCTTCTACCTTGTCTATAGTATATACAATGCCTATTACTAATACTATTGCAAATAAAATGATATTGCTTTTCTCTCTTAAGCAGCCCATATCCTTCCCCCATATTGGTAGTTTGATTAATTTATATGAAAAAAACAATAAAAAAATGTCTATATTAAATAGACATATTAATAAAATCTTATAATAAAATAACTTTTATTTATTCTTTTTTAGATGATGTTTTAAATGCATCTGAGATTTATAGTTAGCTTTCTTAAGCTCCACTTCTGGTTCTTTATCTTGTTCTATACCACTTATTGAAGATAATCTTTCTCTTAATCCACCAGAACACTCTTTACAATATCGCCCTGTTTTAATTTCTTCACCACAGGACTCACAAGTTAGCCACCCTACGCTTCCTTCTGCTACTTCCAGTCTTTCTTCTCTTAAAAATTTCGTAATCTTTCTAATAGAAACACCTATAGCCTCAGCAACTTCTGATATACTGCATTTTGGGTGATCATATATGTATTCTTTTACCTTTTCAAAATCTTCCTCATCTTTTTCAATACACCCATTGCATATAGGTTTACCCAAATAGTTAAATAATTTCCCACATCTTATACAATTTCTAACTTCCAAAATATCACCCCTATTTAATTATATCACATTTTACTGAAATGTTTAAGAATTTAGTCATAAATAGGAGATTTTATCATTTTATAAAATATCTTATCTTATGCTAGGGGGAAGTCCTACTTTTTTATGAACTTTCCTTAAGGTTTTACTAGCAATGTATGAAGCTTCCTCGGCGTTATCTTTAATTATTTTATCAATATAGGCCTTATCCTTTTCTAAACGTCGGAATTCATCTTGAAGGGGTTTTAATTCCCCTATAACTGCCTCTGCAACGGCCGCCTTAAGTTCACCATACCCCAAAGTTTGAAATCTTTCTACGGCTTCTTCAACTGACTCCTCCATAATACTGCAATAAATATCTATTAAATTCTTTATTCCTGGTTGCTCATCTTTATAACGTATTTTTGCTTCTGAATCTGTAACTGCCCGTTTTAATTTCCTAACTATTACATCTGGCGTATCTAAAAGAGCAATAAACGCATTTTCATTTTCATCAGATTTTGACATTTTCTTTGTAGGTTCTTGCAAACTCATAATCCTTGCCCCTACCTTTGGAAAATAGCCCTCTGGAACGGTAAAAGTTTCTCCATATATATTATTAAATCTAATTGCAAGATCTCTAGTTAATTCTAAATGCTGACTTTGGTCATTACCCACAGGAACTAAGTCTGACTGATAAAGTAAGATATCTGATGCCATCAAGGATGGATAAGTAAATAACCCTGCATTAATGTTTTCGCTATGTTTTTGGGACTTTTCTTTAAATTGGGTCATTCTATTTAATTCACCCATATAGGTAAAACAATTAAGAATCCATGCTAATTCAGCATGGGCACTTACGTGGGATTGATAATATATAATATTTTTATCAGGATTGAGCCCCGCTGCAATGTACTGCATCAGTACTTCCCTTGAACGCTTTCTAAGTTCTGCAGGATTTTGGCGCACAGTTAAGGCATGGAGGTCTACTATGCAAAATAGGCAGTTATATTCATCTTGTAGCTTTATCCAATTCCTAAGGGCACCTAAATAATTACCTAATGTAATATTTCCTGAAGGCTGCATGCCACTAAATATAGTCTTCTTCTTTTCCGCTTGTATATCGGTATTCATCAACTTTCACCTCTTTAAGTAATTTAAGGACTTATCTTAATTAGTATATAGTTTTAACAAGAAAACTTCAAGGGTATAAGCAAGTCTTCCCCATATACCCATAAATAGAATGTTCCAGGTCCTATAATCAAATTAAAAGCATTCCATCCTAACTGGATGAAATGCTTTTAACTGTATCACCAAATCAATTACTTCCAAAGGTCCATTCTGGCTTCTACGAGTTTTGTGAATTCAACATTTGCTCTTTCGACTCCTACATCTTTTAATTGCTGCTGCAAGTCATCCCAAGAAGCATCAAATTGTTCAGGACTTGCCAATACAACTTTTGGTAATCCTGCCTGGGTAGCGTCAAGGCACTTTTGTACTATTACGGCAAGATCGCCATCTTGTGGAATCGGAATGCCCCATGCCTGACCCCATACCTGTTTAGGTACTTCGTCTTTGGTTGGATATAAATCCTTCCAAATCCTTGCACCATATGCATTTAAAACTTCTTTTTCAATTTCACTATAACTATTAACAATCTCTTCATCATCCCTTATTGTATATGTCTGTCCAGTTGGATCAAGGAGTCCATCACCTCTTTGTGGGAAGGGATATCCATAAACACCAATACCTGTTCTTCTCGAATATTCTCTATCGGTATTTCTTGCATAAATTTCTTCTTCTGATCTAACTCTTTTACCATTTTCGATTGTATAATGTACTCCCTCAATTCCCCAGTTATTAAGTATTTGAGCCTCATCAGTGCACATCCAGTCTATAAATTGTACAGCCCTTACTGGGTCCTTACAGTTTTTTGAAATTCCTATGCCGTAACTTACGGAATAACCATAATCTGCATAATCCGCACATGTATATGTTTCATCCAATTGTACTGGGTATTCTCCGTACTGTCTTTCATCCATTCCTGCTGTTCTAAGAGCTAATTCAGGTTCATTATACTCCCAAAGTTGATCATTTAATGCCAATACTCTACCTGAAGAAATTTTTGCCGCATATTGGTCATACTTTTGTGTTAATGCATCTGGATCAAGTAGACCAATATCATTCATATGATTAAGCCATCTATAATACTCTTTATGGTTATCTAAAGTAAACCTATATGTTGCCTCATAGGTATCAGGATTTACATACCAGTTACCATCGTCTGGAAGTCCAGCTACAAAGGCTGCCATATTTCCAAGGGAACATTGCCATCTCCAATCATCTGCTGTCAAAGATAAACCAATTGTGGGCTGGTCATTTATAGTTGGATATTTATCAATATAGTCCTGAATGACTTTCTCGGCTTGCTCAAGGGTTTTCAATTCTGGGTATCCTGCCTCTTTAACTACTGCATGTTGAATAGCAAATGCCATATTAGGAGTGTATCTTTCTGCATCAATACCCATGGAACCAAAAAAGTAAATTGATGGGTCTTCTGCACTATACCTTAATCTCTTTAGATAATCACCGTAAATTGCTTTGATATTCGGGCCATGCTCCTCAATTAAATCATCTAATTTTAAAAACGCTCCAGCACCTATAAATTTAGCCTCCTGTCCGCTGTAAACAAGATCTGGGTAATCATTACTTGCAATCATCAACCCTATTTTTTCATCCAAATCTCCAACAGGATATTCCATTTTCAGCGTAACTCCTGTCCTTTTTTGTATTTCTTTAGCTACAGGGCTTTCATAATTTTCATAGTTTTGATTTACATCCTTTGAAAACATCGTAAAAGTAATGGGTTCTAAAGTTTCTCCGGTTGTATTAGTTTTAGTCACATCCGTTTGTTTATTAGCCTCTTTCTTCTGGCCACATCCCGCAGATAATGATGTAGCAAGAGCCATCACAAGTAAAAGACCAATAACTCTTGTTTTTTTCATGGTGTTTCCCCCTTTAAATTATTATATATTGACATATCTAATATTTTTACTAGATATGTTAATACCTTTTAGCGTTATTGTTTTACAGCACCTAAGGTCATCCCTGATACGAAATATTTCTGAACAAACGGGTATACTATCAGTATAGGTGCTGTAGCCACTATGGTAATAGCCATTCTTACAGATTGCGGTGATACCGTATTTGCTAAAACCCCCATACTTTGTGATTTTAATGCTGCATCTGCTCCTTGGGTAGCTGTGGTATTAGCCATAATTCTCATCAATTCATATTGCAATGTGCTGATGCTCTCTTTACTACTTGCATACAAAAAAGTATCCATCCAAGAATTCCATTGGCCTACAGCAATAAATAAGGATATTGTCGCCACAACTGGTATGCATAAGGGTAAAATAATCTTTGTAAATACCTGAAAATCCGTTGCTCCATCTATTTTTGCTGATTCTTGTAAACTAAACGGAAGGTTATCTATAAAAGACCTTATAACTATTACATTCCAAGTATTTATCAGTCCAGGTATAATATAGACCCAAAAATTATTTAGTAACTTCAAATTTCGAATGAGCATATAATCCGGTATTAATCCCCCAGAAATATACATTGTTAAAACAAAGATAAGTGCAAACAATTTCTTTGCTATGAAATCCTTTCTACTTAGGGTATAAGCTAACATACATGAGGATATTATTCCCGTTAGAGTTCCAATTATCGTTCTCATGGTGGATATAATAAATGCATTGGGGATATTTCTATATTTAAATATTTCAGTATAGTTATTCAAAGTAAACTTTCTTGGCCAAATATGTATGCCACCTCTAGTTGCATCGGCTGATTCATTGAGGGATATGGCCAAGACATTCAAAAATGGGTATAAGGTAACAATTAATACAATAACCATAAATAAGTATAAGAATATTTCAAATATGACTTCTCCAATACCTTTACCTCTAAATATATTTTTAATCATCTCTACACCTCCCAATCTATATTATCTCGCCTTCACCGATTACTTTTGCAAATTTGTTAGCTGCTAAAACAAGTATTATACTAACTACCGATTTAAAAATTCCAACTGCAGTACCATAAGAATATCTTCCCAGTTGTATGCCATAAGTTAATGCATAATAATCTAGAACATTAGAATATTCAAGGACTATAGAATTTCCTAACAAATATTGTTTTTCAAATCCTATATTAATCAACCACCCTATATTCATTATAAGAAGTACAATGATTGTGGACCTTATTCCTGGAAGAGTTACATGCCATATTTGCTTGAATCTTCCAGCACCATCCACTTTAGCTGCGTCATACAATTCCATATCTATGCCAGTTATCGCTGCCAAATAGATTATAGAATTCCAGCCTACCTCCTTCCACAGGTCTGAGAATAGCACTATCCACCAGAATGCCTTCGGAATCGCTAAAAAATTAATAGGCTTTTCAATTATATGTAGCCTTAATAGAAGTTGATTTATGACCCCCGATGTGTCTACCGAAAGCATTGTTGTAATTAGACTAGCCGCTATAACCCAAGATACAAAATGGGGTAAATAAGATACAGTCTGTACTATTTTTTTAAACATACCATTTTTAACTTCATTTAAAAGCAATGCAAATATAATAGGAATAACAAATCCAAAGGTTATTTGTAACATACTCATGGCCAATGTATTTCTTAATGCCAAATAAAATGTTTTATCTTGGAAAAGTTCAATAAAGTATTTCAATCCTACCCAATCCTGTTCAAAAAAACCCTTTGCCGGCTTATAATTCTGAAATGCCATGGTCCAGCCCCAAAGGGGAAGATACCTAAATACTAAAACCCATATAACAAAAGGCATTGACATTAAAAATAAATACCTTTGTTCATAAATTAATTTACTTAAATTATTTGCAGTTCTTTTGTTTAAAGAACTATCTTTTTTACTCTGATTTTGGATATTAGCATTCGCCTTAACCTGCATTTGCATCCCCCACTCCTAAGATAATTTGTGTAATTTTACGTTATACAATAATTTCATTGTACAATATGTACATTATTTGTATTTAATTTTTGTTCCTTAGGTAAGTTCTTACAATAATATTATCTCATACGTTAAGATAAAGGTCAAGTAAATTTCGATTAATATTTACTTAACCGCTAAGCTATATTTATATAAAAATAAGGTAGACCCTAAAGTATCTACCTTATTTGCCAATCATTCTATATATTATCTAAACTATAAACCTATCCATTTTATGATTTAGGTTTTCCACTATATCTGTTAATTGTCTTGCCAAATTATAAAGCTGTTCCGCTGCTGCCATCTGTTCCTCTCCAACAGATATAACTTCTTCAGTAGAAGCGGCTGACTGTTGGGCAATAGCGGTTATACTCTCTATGGAACTTATTGCTGTATCTTTCGATTGATTTATGTTCCCAACAGCACTATTTACATCTCTCATTTGATAAATAACACTATCAAGAGATTTTGCTATGTTTCCATATGCCTTATTGGTATGTTTAACTGAATTTTGCTGTTCTTTAAATATTTCATTCCCCTTTTCTACGATGTTAACTGTACTTTGTGTTTGGCTTTGGATACTATTAACAATCTCCCCTATCATCTTAGTCGCATCCTTTGATTGTTCCGCTAATCTACCGACTTCGTTAGCAACGACAGCAAATCCCCTGCCTGCTTCCCCGGCTCTAGCAGCCTCTATAGCTGCATTAAGGGATAATAAGTTTGTTTGTTCACTAATCCCCTCGATGATTTTAGTAATCTGAATAATTTCTTTTGTACTATTATTTAGCTGGTCTATATTTATCTTAATCGTATCTGATACCTGAGCAGATTCATGGGTTTTAGCATTTAAGGTTTCCAAGGTTTCCATAACTACATTCCCCATATCCTGAGTCCCCTCAATTACCTTTGTAGCCTTATCAACAGTCTTATTTATAAGATTTATACCTTGAACCAATTCATGAACAGTATGCATACTGCGTTCTGCATCACTGGCCTGCTCACTGGCACCTTTAGCAATAGCTTCAACCACTACATTCACCTGTTGGGCTATGGATGTTGATTGCTCAGCAACTGTGTTCATAATGGTTGTATCATCAAATACTTTTCTAGTCAGCTTACGCGTATCATCAATCAATTCTTTAATATTTTCCATCATGGTATCAAAGCTTATGGCCAGTTGTCCAATTTCACTTTTGCTTTTCATATTAGTTTTGACAGTCAAGTCCCCTTGTTCTGCTTTTCCCATCAATCCCATAATTTTTTGTATCGGTCCTGATATGCTTAAGGCAATAAGAATGCCAATTAATATTGCCACTACCGCACAAATTACTCCAATAATCAGGGAAGTTTCTCCCACCTTATCGATATCGGTTAACAGTGAAGAAAGGGGAATTTGTGCAATTGTCTTCCAGCCATTTGTACAAGAGCTATAGGTTATAAGATTATTGTCTATAGATAATAAATCAGATTCAACCTCACCATTAATTATTTTTAAAAGACTATCTGATACGGGCATTCCTAGTTTTTCTTTGGAATCATGAAGGATTATACTGCCTTCTTCATCAACAATCATAAATGTTGATCCTTCCCCCAAATTTATATTCTTATAAATCCCTTCAAATGTTGATAACTTAATATTTAATCCAATAAGCCCTATTTCCTTACCGGTACTAAGACTAGTTAATCTTCTAAATAAATATAGACTCTCATAAGAATCATTAAATCCTGTAACCCATAGGGTATTTCCCTTTCTTTCAATTACACTTTTATATATTTCTGTAGACTCAAAAACCTCGTTGTTAAAAGTTTTCAAATCCCATCCCGGTCCTACAGCCATGATTCCGAAATCATATGTATACATTAATACTCCATTTAAGCCTGCATTGGTTTGTACAAGAGTAGTCATAATTGAGTCTATCTCTCTCTTATTTTCGATAATCTTTAATGTATCATCAGCCTTGCTCGAATTCAGAAATATTTCTGAGAGTCTATTATTAGATATCAATTGTTTGCTTATTCTCTCCATCTCATCTATTTTATCGTTAATATTAAAAGTTACCTGCTGTACCAGTTGCTCCGAATAGAGACCTACCTTATCTTCTACCGTCTTCCTAGAATTAGAATAGGCAAATACACCTATTATAATAAGTGGCAAAAGGCTTAAAATCAAAAAGGAAAATATTAACCTTGTTCTTATCTTAGCCATATCTAAAAACTTAAAATTAACTTTAGATAATAGTCTACCTATTTTTTTACCGCCTCTACCTTTTTTTAACTTAAGATTTTCTCCTTTTTTAACCTTAAACTTTACTTTAGGCAGTGAAAGTCTTCCCATATTTTCCTCACCTTTCTTGTATATTTTTAAAGCCCACTATTATACTTTAGTTTATAAATAGGTTTTAATAAGTCAATCTTATCACACTTCATCAATGTTCACAATATATTTTTATTTCTAAAATTAATCTTATTAATTTACACGAATAAAGTCCTATAGGAATCTAGAATTCCCATAGGACTTTATACATATTAACGATTATTGGATTTTAATTCCCCTCAATTAAACCTTCTAAATGCTCAAGCATATCCTTAACCTTTTTCTTAGTAACAACAAATTCTGATTCATTATCTCTTAGAACCGCATAAAAATCTTTATTGTACGGAACATAATTTATAACTATGGTTTCTCCAGTATTAAGGATAAAGATGGTGCTTATTTCTGTGTCTTCTTTTTTAATAGTTTTATCAATTTCAGCATCAAGGGTAATGCCTATCAATTTTTGATAATAGCTTTTAAATTTACTTTCTTCTATTTCTTCCCCATCCACCCTATAGGTAGTTACAATTTCATCTTCTTCATCTTCTACTCTTTTAGTAGTTCTAAGAAAAGTAATATCATAGACTCCTTCTCGGGTTTCTACCTTAATAGCATCTACTAGATTAATATCAACAATATATGCAAACCTATCAATGAGTTCAAATGGGAGACTATTAATAAAAGGTGTAAGGGCTAGTATGTCCATCGTGTACACGTTATTTTTATCGTGGGTTTTAAAGTACACTGTACTTTCATCTTTATTGGAACCTATATATAAATGAAGTGTGTTTTTATTATCTTGAATTTTTATCTCTATTTTGGGGTTATCAAGGCCATATTTTGAGATATCTGAAGGATTCTCTTCCACAAAATCTTTGATTTTGAGATTTGAAACCCCTTGTATAATCCTAGTAAAGTCTTCCGTATCTACGGTATATTCATGTCTATAGGGTTGTTTCATAAGCCAAAGGCCCCATCCATAATCTTTACCAGATTCATCCTCATTAGGTATGATTTCAATGGTAGGCTTTCCTTCTTGTTTTAAATAAAAGTATTTTATTTCTTCTAATGCTATTTCTGTAAGTGCCTTTAATCTTACATCGTTCATCTTAAGGCTAAAGTTATTTCCATGGTTCACCCATACTGTGTACACCTTAGGAACATCTTTCACCATAAGATAATAAGTATTTCCCTCCGGGGTTTTATTGCCGAGATAATATACCTTTTCGCTTCCATCACTTAGAATAGCCCTAGCTGTTACAACTGGTGTATTTAACCCATACTTTTCTAAATCCTCAGGATTCTCCTCTACTACTCTCTCAGCAAATAGTATGGCAAAACTAGAGGCTAGAGTATCAACAATATTTTGATCCAGTTCCAAATCTTCCCTCGAATATAGTATCCAATCATTTTCTCTTCTTTCAAATATTAATTCTTCTTCATTAGATATCAGCATCATCTTATTAATACTATCTTTTGAGATATTTGTTATTTCCTCTTTTTTCTCCACATTATTATCTAGTTTTTCTTCCTCGGGTTTTGAGCTTATATAAATATAAGTACCCACTAAAACCCCAAGAAGCACTAGGGCTAAAATAATGTTTTTTGATTTCTTCATTTATTCTTCCTCCTCAACCATACAACAATACCTACAATTCCTATTGCTAGAGGAATAAGAATCACTGCAATCCCCGAGAAGAGTAATACTTGAAACATATTAAGGTTGAGATATCTACTAAGTAGACTTTTCGGCCTTATGGTAATACTTTCCTCCCTGTCTACTAACCAGTTAATACTATTTAGAAAGAAATCCATATTACCTCCGGCACTAACTGCATTGATTTGTGGGTCTAGAAACTGCTTGTTCCCAATAACTACCACCCTTGTAATTAATTCTTGGTTATCTTCATACCACTTATCAGTAATTGCTACTGCTACATTAAATGGTCCTTCCAAATCTTCCGCTTCTTTTTCTATTGTTTCCGAGTTGGGATTGGTTTTAGCATAGGAATCCTCTGAACTTATTAAAAGCGGGGCAATATCTATAGATTTTTTCTTAACTTGTAGGATTTCGATAGCCTGTGCAAAAGGAATTAAGACAGGTAACTTTTTAGCCCTTAGGGGATTTAAAATATCATGTTCCGCAAATCCCGGTATGATATATACTGGATTTTGAAATTGACGACTAGTATCTCTTTCTACTATTATGGCATTTTCCAATCCAACCCCATAGCTATTGATTATGCCTTCCATATTGGGCATTTCATTTTCTTTAATTCCCATAATAAAAATAGCCCGTCCTTGTTTTTCTAAAAATTCATTAATCTTTTCAGCTTCTTCTATTGAAATATCTCTTCTTGGAGAAAGTACCATTAATATATCTCCATCTTCAGGAAACTTATCCATAGTTAATAAGTTTAAATTTTTGACTTCGTAATTTTCTTGCCCCAATTGTTTTATGATATCTCCAGGAAGGCTAACTTCTTCATGACCTTCAAGGGTATATATTGTTGGAATTTTTTCTGCCATAATATATTGTATTGCTCCTGTTACCTTTTGTTCTACAGCCAAAGACTCCGCTATAGTCTGGAATGTTTGCTGATTCATACTGTAATTAATAAGTTCATGAGGGCTAATTACTTTAAACTTATTATTGCTACCTACAATAATCAAACTACCCGTTTTAATGCCCCCACCTTCTTTATCATACTGTGAAGCAAATTGAGGATATAAAACAGGATCCTTATATTCTATATGAATTCTTTTAGAATGTTCACTATAATTATTAAGTATTTCATTAAAGGCCGTATTTTCCTTTCCCGTCTCATACAATGCGTATATCGTAATGTCTTGATCTAAATTATTAATAACATCATAGGTTTGTTCTGATAAAGAATACAATTGATTCTTGGTTAAATCGATTTTTATATTTAATTGCCCTACCACTAAATTGACTACTATGAGAATAGCCAGTACAATAGCTGTCATCATAGCAGCGTAGCCACCAAATTTAAAGTTTTTAGTACTAAATGAGTCTCTTATGTTTAATCTTTTCATCTTTTCACCCCTTAGCTCCATCTGCGCTTTTCAATAGTTTGTATAGTCAAGAATATGAATGCAAAAGAAAATGTAATAAAATATACCACGGCATTTACATCAAAAATACCCATTGAAAAGTTTTCATGTCGTTTTAATAAGGAAAACCAGCCAAGAATCCTTAAAATAATCCCATCATATAATCCAGGGTTTATGAGAAAAACTATTATCATTCCAATAGCCCCTATAACTGATATGGCAATGCTCATATATATATTTCTAGTAGAAAAATAAAATAAAGCTGTTATGGCTATTACCAAAATACCTATAAAAACCATGGAAGATGTTCTATCCTTAGGCATTCCCATTATGATTCCATCCATAATCCACATAATTAATAATGTTACAACCGTAACCACTGCTGCTATTACCTGGTTATCGGTAAGGGAAGATATAAATATGCCCACCGAAATAAAGGAAGCCCCCAATAAAAAGAAGCCAATATATCCTCCTAAAATTTCACCTGTCGATATTTCCCCAAAGAAACTTAAAATAATTGGAAATATGATAGTAACCCCTAGAGTTGCTAAAAACAATCCCAATGCAGCAAAATATTTCCCTAGAACTATATCTGATACCTTAATTGGTGAAGTCAGGAGTAATTGGTCCGTTTTTTGTTTTGTTTCCTCTGAAATTAATCTCATTGTAATCATCGGTACCACAAATAAAAAGATAAAGGTAATACTAGATAAAACATCATTGTATAACGGGCTTCTCCCAAATAAATTAGTTAAGGAAAAGAAAATTCCCGAAATCAGTAGAAAAAACGACATAAAAATATATCCCGTTGCAGAAGCAAAATAAGATTTTAACTCTTTATTTAATATTGCTAGCATGCCCATTCTCCTCCTTAGCATTCGTTACTTGTAAGAAGATTTCTTCTAAAGTTAAATCCATGGATTTCATCATCAGTATGGGGTAATCTGCCCTAACAAGAGTATAAAATAGTGCCTCGCGAATATCCGCATCCTCGCTGCCCTCTACCAAAATATCTACGGTTTCCGGCTCTCGTACTCCTTGAATTTCCGCCATTTTTATATTTTCTATACCTTTAATGATCTTTAAGATTTCTTGCTTTGGCCCTTTTGCCCTTAGAACCATTCTATTGCTTTGACTAAGCCGTTTGGATAAATTCTCAGGAGTATCACTAGCAACAACTTTTCCTTTATTTATAATTAAAACTCTATCACATACTGCACTAACCTCAGATAAAATATGGGAACTTAAAATAATGGTATGTTTTTTTCCTAGATTCTTAATAACATTACGAATTTCGATAATTTGCTTAGGGTCTAATCCAACTGTAGGCTCATCTAAAATAAGTACTTCCGGATCTCCTATCATAGCTTGGGCTAATCCAACTCTTTGCTTGTACCCTTTTGAAAGATTTTTTATTAATCTGCTTTTCATATCCGAAATCTTTACCGCATTCATAACCTTGTCTAAAGTATCTTTTTGAGAAGATGAAGCTACCTTTTTAATATTGCATACGAATTTAAGATATTCCCCCACTGTCATATCCATATATAATGGGGGTAATTCAGGCAAATATCCTATTCTTTTCTTAACCTCTCCGGGTTGTTCTAAAACATCAAAACCATCTACCTTTACAGTTCCTTCTGTAGCAGATATATATCCCGTTATAATATTCATGGTAGTAGATTTTCCGGCCCCATTAGGCCCTAAAAATCCTAGTATCTCGCCTTTCTTTACTGTGAAATTAACATTATCTACCGCCTTATACTGACCGTAGTTTTTTGTCAGGTTATTAATTTCAATCAAGTTTTTCCCTCCCACGTTCATAATTTTAGTATAGTCTATCAAAAAAACATGAACAAAATATGAATAAATTATAAATTATTTGACATCATTATGCAAGTTTTTACTAACAATTAAGGCCCATAAAAGTATAATTACCTTCATGGGCTCTAATTATGATTGCTATCTAAATTACTGTCTGGGAATTTTTTTGTCTTTTCCTTTTACTTCTAAATAACTCTGCTATATCATCAAATAGTGTATAGTTTAAGGGTATAACTACTAATGTTAATATAGTTGATAGGGACAATCCTCCAATAACAGCCGTTGCTAGTGGCGACATGGTCTCGGCCCCCTCTCCTATTTCAAGAGCCATGGGAATCATCCCAAGGATGGTCGTAAGGGTGGTCATAAGAATCGGTCTAAGCCTTGTAGGACCTGCTTCTAATATTGCTTCTGTTCTACTGTACCCCCTTTGCCTTAGCTGAATAATGTAATCAATCAATACAATTGCGTTATTTACAACAATTCCTGCTAGCATAATCAAACCTATAAAAGAAACCATATTTATAGTTCTTCTAGTTATAAACAATGCCAGTATTGCCCCTGTTATAGATAAGGGTATAGAGAAAATAATTGTAAATGGATGGAGAAATGACTCAAATTGTGCAGCTAAGACCATATATACAAGGACAACTGCCAATATTAATGCCAAACCTAGACTTCCAAAGGAATCCATCATTTGCTCTACTTCCCCTGTAAATTCATAACTATATCCATCGGGCATACTATAATCATTTAATTTTCTAATTATATTTTTTTGAACAGTGTTTACATCAACTCCAAAGAGTGCTGAGTTAACGGTGACAGTTCTTTTTTGATTATTCCTTGAAATACTAGTAGGACTTTGATTAATAATTATCTCCGAAATCTCTGATAATGGTATGCTAATACCCATAGGTGATGTTATTGAAATATTATTAATATCCTTTAGATATTCTACCTGCGATAAATCATATATAATCCTTACATCTATTTCAGTTCCATTTACCTTGTATTTAGTCGCTACTGCTCCTTGTACAGCTGTCTTTAATGTGTTTGATATTGTCATCATATTAAGGCCGTACATAGATGCCTTTTTCCTATTAATTATTATTTGTGCTTCTGGTGCTCCCTCTTCTATGGAACTTTTTACTTCTCTTGTCCCTTCAATGCTCTCTACAATAGTTACTACATCCTTAGATATTATATCTAGCTGCTCCAATTCATCCCCTGTAATTTCTATAGTAATAGAGCCACTTCCACCTAGACCTCCAAATCCCATAAAGCTATTGCTTTCTAGAACAGAAAAACTTGCTCCAGGGATATCAGAAATTAGATTTCTTATCTCATCTACAACCTCATTTGCGGAACGCTTTCTTTCCTTTACGGTACCTATATCGATCGTAAATACAGCTGTATTGGAACTTTTTCCAGAGCTGCCGATTCCAGCACCGACGGTTCTAGAACCTCCCCCTATGCTTACAAATATTTCTTTGATTTCTTTTATTTCATCAAGTCTTTTTTCAACTTCTGCTACTATTTCAAAAGTTTCTTCTATCACTGTACCCTTAGGCAACTCAATGCTAATACTTAACTGTCCTTCGTCAGATGTAGGGAAAAATTCCATCCCCACCAATCCAGATACGGGAATTAATAGGGTTAGTAAAAAAATGATCCCTGTCAATAAAAACGCCTTTATCCTATGGCACATTGTCCAGTTAAGGACTTTTCTATAACCCATATCAATTTTATCTAATAGAATACCCCAGCTATCAAATATTTTTGTTGTTATTTTTTTGCGCTTAATTTCGTCTACCTTTTCAACCTTCAAAATTTTAGAAGCCATCATCGGAACTAGGGTAATTGCAACTATAAGAGAGGCAGTTAAAGAATATGTCACCGTTAGTGCCATCTCCTTAAATACTGTTGCAGCCCATCCCTGAATGAATATGATGGGTAAAAATACAGCAATAGTTGTAAGGGTAGATGCCATTACCGCCAATCCTACCTCCGTAGTCCCTTTTTCCGCAGCATCGATTCGACCTTTTCCATTTTCCCTATGTCTATAAATATTTTCTAAAACTACGATGGAGTTATCAACTAACATCCCAACCCCCAGTGCTAACCCCCCTAAGGATACAAGATTAAGTGTAAGTCCACTGAAATACATTAGAGCAAAGGAAGCAATAACTGAGACGGGAATGGATGTTGCAATAATTAAGGTACTTCTTATATTACGTAGAAAAACAAATAATACTATTATGGCTAAAATACCGCCGACAACTGCAGTGGAAGCAACATTTCCAATAGATGCATTAATGAATTCTGCGCTATCATATACCATCCTAATATCTATATCCTGTAATTCGGCTTTTAATTTGTTCAATTCTTTATTAATTTCCTTTGACACCTGTACTGTGTTTGCTGTTGACTGCTTTTGAATAGACAAACTGATACTAGGATTACCATTTATATAGGCATAGGAATCCATCTCTTTAAATACTTCCTCAACCTCTGCCACATCCCTTAAATATACAATGCCTCCCGAAGTCATAATGGGAAGTTCCCTTATTTCCTCTATATTATTAAACTCCCCTATGGAGCGAAGTGTAAGGCTACTAAGTCCCTGTTTTATTTCTCCCGCCGGAAGATTTAAATTCTCCATTGCTATCGATTGCGCCACTGTGCTAGGGGTAATGTTATACCCCTTTAATTTATCAGGAAGCAGGGTAACCCTTATTTCTTTTTCTTTTCCCCCACTGACATTGATAGAGGCTACTCCTTCTATTCTTTCAATTCTACCGATAATTTTATCGTCAACAATTTGTTTTAGGGCTACTAAATCCTCATTGCCACTGATACCTATTTCCACGATCGGCATCATATTAGGGTCTAATTCAAGAATTATGGGTTCCTCCGAATCCTCCGGTAAAAATCCCTTAACCATATCAATTTTTTCCCTCATATCAAGCATGACCATATCCATATCAGTTCCACTATTAAATTCTGCGATTATAGCTGAAGAACCGTTTGAGGATGTCGATTTTATATTTTTTAAATTACTTACTGTACCCACTGCTCCCTCTAAGGGTTTTGTAATTAAAGTTTCTATTTCCTGTGGCCCCGCCCCGGTATAAGTTGTTATCACCACTGCATAAGGAAGACTGAATTCCGGAAGCAAATCCACTGGTAATCTTCCTATAGAAATGGTCCCAAGTAAAACTACAATTAGCACTAACATGACAGTGGTAACGGGACGCTGTATTGATATTTTTGAAAACTTCATGACTCTTCCCCCTAATCCTAATCTTCGATTATTTGAACCTTCCCACCATCTTCGAGGTAATTTTGTCCTTTTATTACAATTTGTGTTCCTTCCTCTAATCCCTCGATTATTTCTGTCTCTCTTCCATTATCAAGGCCTATTTTAACTTCAATTCTTTTAGCTCTATCCCCTTCAACTGTATAAATATAGCTTATATCCCCTTCAGTTAAAATAGTTTCCCTTGGTACGATTATGGCATCATTTACCGTGTCTACATTAAATTCTATCTCTGCAAACATTCCTGGTTTTAGTAAGCCACTTTGGTTAGGGATTTCTATCTTAACAGGATAAGTAAAGGTCCTTTCGTCTGCTGCCGGACTTATTACCTTTATTTTTCCCTCAAAGGGCGTTTTACTTGCAGAGCTTACATAAACCTCAACCTTTTGATCTTTTTTTAACTTATTTATAATCTGCTCGGAAACATTGACATCTACAGATACAATATCCATTTGAATAATTGTAAAAGGTGGAATAGAACTACCAACCATTTCCCCTGCTTCTACTGTTCTACTACTTACAATTCCGTCAATAGGACTTTTAACCGTTGCATCCTTAAGGGTTTCCTTTGCGCTGTCAATTTGCACCTGAACACTTTCCCTTGCAGCTGTTGCTTGGGATAGTTGGCTCTGGGCTGCTTTAACACTTTCCTTAGATAGACTGTTTATAAATAAATGATAACTATCCTTAGCTGAATTATACCCTAGGCTTGCCGCTTCATATGCACTTTTTGTCTGATCTAATTGCTGCTGAGATATAGAGCCTAGATCATATAAGGTTTTCATATCTTCATATGCCTTTTTTGCATCATTAAACTGAATTTCTGAATTTTTAACAGCAGCCTCTAGCTGGATTTTTTGCTGTTCCTGCTGGCTTCCTTTCGCACTATCAAGACCCACTTTACCCAGACTAACAGCTGCATCGGCTGATTTTAATTGTGCTTCTAAAAGTTTTATATTGTTTTCAATATCCTTTTCATCCAACCTAAATAATATATCTCCTGTTTTAACCTCATCTCCCACATCAAAATGCAATTCTTTTACTTTACCTGGCATCTTACTTATAACATGGATTTGCTGCTTTGGATTAATCTTTCCCCCATAACTAAAGCTATTAGATATTCTTCCTCTAGAAGTTTTTTCAATCTTAATTGGGGTTGCTTTTTCCTCTAACTTACCGATTGCTTCTTTATTTATCCGGCCGCATCCGGTAGCAATAATCCCAAGGACCATTATTATAGATATTAATTTTTTAATTTTCATCATATACTCTCCTTATCTTCTGATGAATTTGACTATCAAATATTTCACTTAATTTTTTTAGCCCCTCTTCGAAGTCTTCTTGTTTATCCTCTTTAAGACTAGAATAGAATTCTCCAAACACAAGCATAATTCTCTTGTAAACCTCCACAAGTACACCCCTACCTTTTTCAGTTAGGGATAAATATGTTTTTCTCCTATCTTCTTCCTCCGATGGATGCTGCCTCTTTAAATATCCTTCCTTAACTAATTTGGAAGCTACAATAGATAAGCAGCTACTGCTAAGATTAAGTTCTCTGCCTAATTCGGATATAGTGCAAAGTCCAAATTGATTCACCAAAACTAAAATGGTAAACTGCCTATCCGTAATGGAATTTTCTCCTTTACCATTAATATTAAATTCTTTAAAATAGTTTTCATGGAGCCACTGAGTTAAATTCATTATAAACTCTAAGAATTGATGGCTTACCTCATGGGCTTTATTATTTTTCATATCATCACCTATGTTTATGATAAAATAGTTTTACAATAAACATATTTTATTACAGATGTTCTTTTATTTCAAGTCAATTTAGATAAAAATATATTTTCCATTGTCAATTTAATTTGTATGCTTCATAATAAACAAAAAAGAACAGGAGGGTTTAAGTTGAAAAAGATTACAAGTTTTACGGTAAATCACCTTAATCTATTAAAAGGTATCTATGTTTCTAGAAAAGATCCCATTGGCTCCGAAATCATTACCACTTTTGACATACGGATGAAAGAGCCCAACCGCGAACCAGTGCTTAATACAGCAGAAATCCACACAATGGAACATCTTGGAGCTACTTTTCTTAGAAATCATATAGCCTTTTCTGAAAAAATAATCTATTTTGGTCCCATGGGGTGTAGAACTGGTTTTTATCTTGTGGTTCATGGGGATTTTCTATCTGAAGATATGCTTTCTTTAATTAAAGAAATGTTTGAGTTTATGGCAAACTTTACAGGGAGTATCCCTGGAGCTTCTGCAATTGAATGTGGAAATTATCTTGATATGAATCTGCCAATAGCTAAATATGAGGCCGAAAAGTTTCTAAAAGACATCCTTAGGGATATTAAAAAAGAAAACTTATACTACCCTATTTAATTTATTTATTCATTAATTTCGATTTACTATCTAGTAATTATCACCAAGCATATGTATTCATTTACTGCATAAGCTAATTAGGATAAGAAAAGGAAGGGGCATAACCATGATTAAGTTTCCTAATCCATCTTTTCGTAAATATACTTATCCTAGAAGTACACTTTTAAGGTTAAATTCTAACAACCCATTATTATCCTCTCAGGAATATATTCTATATGGCTATCATAACGAATATACCCAAGAATATGATAAGGGCCGAAATTTATACCCTTGTCACCCCGAGGGTTAGTAAGAACCTATAAAACAAAAGTCCCCGTACATGGGGACTTTTGTTATTCGCCTAATTTTCTTGTTATAAGTTTTTGTATTTCTGATGCCTGCATTCCTTCATTCTCTGCAAAACGTTTAAAACAATCACTAATTTCTTCATCGTCTATTTCTTGAGAATAATTCTGAAAATCCCTCACTCTTTCTTGGGTATCTAAGAGAGCCTTCTTTAGGTAATCCGACGTATTAAGTTCCATTTCCTACCTCCTAGAAAATATGGATTTATACCTTAAAATGATTCATCTATAAGATTAGTATAAATATATTTAAATATGTTATACCTATAATAATCTTCCATAATACTCTTAGGAGGTTTTTTAATTGATATAAATTATTTTTTCTTTTTCATTCCAGATTACAGTCTTTTCGAGAGCTTCACCTAAAAATCTAAGTGGTACCATAATAACCTTTTTAGGGGTTAATACTACCGTATTATTCATTTGCTTTTCTTCCCCGTTTATATATACCTTATCGCTATCTATTATGAATTGCACTTTTGTTTCTTTGTTTTTTACTAATACCACTCCACCTGCTTCGTCATAAGTAAACTCCGCCCCCAAGGATTTTACAACATCCTCAACGGGAACTAGAATGGTAAAATTTCTGTCAATATAAGGGGATTGGGTTGGGAAATGAACTTTGCCACCATTAATATAAATTTCTATCTCCCGACCCATTACTTCTTCATCTTTTATGGATGTTATTATAGATACTATTTTAGCCTTTACTTTATCTATGATAGTAAAAGAGCTTTTGCTATATTTAATTTTTTTAGCCAAATCTTCTTCGATATCATATCCGCTTACTTGTATTCTTTTTAATAAATGGGGTGTAGCATCTTCATAATTCATTTTATCTTTGATGATAAAAGTAGCCCTATAACCGACTTCCTTAGCGGCTTTCTCCGACGCTCTACTGTATTCCCCAAAAGGATATGCTAAAGCAATGACTTTATTACCTATATTCTTTTCTATATCTTCCTTTGATTTTAATAAATCCTCTTTTATCCTTTTTTCAAATTCTTCATCTGATTCAATCTTTATATCACTATGGATAGGTCTTGTTAATGCTCCTTTACTTCCTTTTATTGTATCAATTTTATAATGGGAGTTATAGGAATGGGATTGAATGTCTACAAGACCCAAATCATACATTTCTTTTGCCTGCTCCCATGTAAAATGAGGGGTCACCCCTGGCTGTTTTTCCCTAAAGCTGGTAACTACAAAAATGGTTGCCTTCATATTTTCTTCCTTTAGAACAGGATACGCAAGGGTATAATTACTAAGATATCCATCGTCTATAGTAATTATGATAGGTTTTTTGGGGAATGGTTTTTTTTGCTTCAAAAAACCTATCAATTCTTCAATTGTAACTGTTTCATATCCTTCTTCTTTCAAAAACTTCAGGTGTCTTTGAAAGTTTTGTGGATGAATGGTGGTTTCACTAATACCCTCAGTATCAAAATGATGGTACATTAAAACTGGGATTTGAACTAAAGAATCTTTGTAAATCCTTTTGTAACTAGCATAAATAAGGATAATCCCTAGAATACAAAACAATGTATAAAATAACCTTTTTCTCATGGCGCCCCCTATTTATTTTGTATAATATCCTTTTATTATACTATAAAAATGGGCCTATGCATATTATTCCCTTAGTTGCGCTCCTAAATTGGTTTCCAATCCATTTAATATTTTCTTTACCGCTTTATTTACCTCTTCTTCCTTAAGGGTTCTATCAGTGGCCCTAAAGGTTATGGAATAAGCAACAGATTTATATCCTTCTTCTATTTGTTTTCCTTTATATACATCAAAAAGTTCATAGGATTCTAGGTTTTTGCCTCCCCTTTGCTTAATTACATTTTCTATGTCTTTTACCAATATTTCATCCTTAACTAACATTGCAATATCCCTTGATACTGCAGGATATTTAGGAAGGGGCTTATATTCCCTATCAAGGTTAGCAGCCTTTAATATATCAGGTACATCTATAACTCCTACATATACCCTAGCTTCTATATCATAACTTTCTGATACCATTGGATGAAGTTCGCCTAAATACCCTATTTCCTTATTATTTATAGATATCGCCGCAGTACGGCCAGGATGCATCCAAGATAAATCCCGCTTTAAACTGTATTCTACTTTTTCAGCCATTCCTAATGTCTCAAAAAGTGCTTCTATGGCTCCTTTTAGGTCATAGAAGTCTCCCTTTCCATACATACCAATAGTAAGTTTTCCTCTTTCATCGGGAAGTTCTGTAAGGGGTAGGGATTTAGGAATGTATACCTTTGCTAATTCATATAAACAAGCTTCTTCATTCCTTCTATTGTAGTTAGTGGACAAAGAACTAAGGATACCATTTAATGTTTGGGTCCTCATTACACTAAAGTCTTCTCCTAAAGGATTGGAAATAGTTATTGCATTACGAAGTATGCTGTCTTTACCGATATTTAATCTATCAAATACCTTGGGACTTTCAAAAGAATAATTCATGATTTCATAAAATCCTTGACCCTCCATGACTTCCTTAATAACATACTCCACCTTTTGGCTATAGGATTTCTTACCAACCGTTGGGGTTCCTGTTTCTAGTGTAGTTTCTATCTTATCATATCCATACAATCTTGCAACTTCTTCTGCTAAGTCTGCATTACCTTCTATATCAGGACGGAATGTGGGTATGATTACAGATTTGGTGTTTTTATCTACTATAAATTCCAGAGAGGTCAAATACCCCATCATTTCATCTTCAGAAATATTTGTACCGAGAAGCTCATTAATCTTTTCTGCGGAATAGGGAATAGTCTTAGCTTCTCTCTTGTTCGGATACACATCGACAATTCCCCCTACAATTTCTCCTGCTCCTAGTTCCACTACCAATTGTGCTGCCCTATTTAAGGCATCTCCTACAAGATTGGGATCTAATCCTTTTGAATATTTAATGGATGCATCGGTTCTAAGCCCGAGCTTTTTAGCTGTAACTCTTACATTTGCTCCATTAAAATTAGCGGATTCAAAAAGTATTGTGCTACTTTCTTCTGTTACCTTAGATTCTTCTCCTCCCATGACCCCAGCTATAGCTATAGGTTTTCCACCATTGGTGATTAAAAGCATGGATTCATCTAAGTTTCTTCCTTCCCCATCTAGTGTCATGGTTTTCTCTCCGGGCTTTGCGTTTCGGACAACTATTTTCTTGCTTTCTAATTTTGAGAGATCAAAGGCATGCATGGGCTGACCCATTTCAAGCATAACGTAGTTAGTTATATCTACGATATTGTTAATTGGTCTAACCCCTGCTGCTAACAGTCTTTGCCTCATCCATTTAGGAGATGGTCCTACCTTAACATTTTTAATAACTCTTGCTGCATATCTTGGACATAATTTTGCATTTTGTATTTCTATATCAATATAATCAGAAACATTCTCTTCGTTTTCCTGTACAAATATTTCAGGATATCCAAAGGGTACTCTAAAAGTTGCTGCAGCTTCCCTTGCAATCCCTATTACGCTAAAGCAATCCGAGCGGTTAGAGGTAACCTCATATTCAACCACTATATCATTAAGTCCAAAGATATCCTTTATATCTTTTCCTGGGGTGCATTCCTTAGATAAAATATAAATTCCGTCTTCTGGTGCATCAGAATAATCTTCTTTTTCGAAGCCCAATTCCTCTATGGAGCACATCATCCCCTGAGATTCTACCCCACGGAGTTTACCAGTCTTAATCTTTATTCCACCGGGTAGGGTTGAACCATTAAGGGCAATGGGAACATAGTCCCCTACTGAAATATTATCGGCACCCGTAACTATCTGGAGAGTTTCTTTCCCTGTGTCAACCTTTGTAACTACTAGTTTATCAGCATCAGGATGACTATCTATGGAAAGAATTTTCCCAACTACTACATTGGTTATTTCTTTTCCCAATTCTACATAGGTTTCTACTTTAGAACCAGACATGGTCATAGCATCTATATAAGATTTTATATCAGAATTAATTGGCGTATAATCTTTAAGCCAAGACATAGGTATATTCATATTTATACTCCTTTCTAAAATTGACTCAAGAATCTAACATCATTTTCTACAAATAAACGTAAGTCCTTTACACCATACTTACTCATGGCAAGTCTTTCAAGCCCCATACCAAAGGCAAACCCAGTGTATACATCAGAATCAACTCCTGCCATTTTAAGGACTTTAGGATGAACCATCCCACAGCCTAATACTTCTATCCATCCACTGCCCTTGCATACCCGGCAGCCTTCCCCACCACAAGCTACGCAGGATACATCCATTTCTGCACTGGGCTCAGTAAATGGGAAGAAGTGAGGGCGAAATCTTACCTTTACCTTATCTCCGAATAATTCCTTCGCAAATACTTCTAGGGCGCCCTTTAAGTCTGCAAATGTGATGTTTTTATCCACAACTAATCCTTCTAGCTGGTGGAAAACTGGAGAGTGGGTAGCATCCACTTCATCTGAGCGATATACCTTACCCGGACATATAATCCTAATCGGGGGTTCCTGTTTTTCCATAACTCTAACTTGGATTGGAGATGTTGCTGTACGCAGCATAAAGTTTTTATTGATATAAAAGGTATCCTGCTCATCCCTTGCCGGATGTTCTTCTGGAATATTTAGGGCCTCAAAATTATAGTATTCAGTTTCTATTTCAGGTCCTTCTGCTATTTTATAGCCCATACCAAGGAAGATTTCTTTTATTTCATCTACCACTAAATTCATAGGATGGCGGCGACCCATATTGGTTTTTCTACCCGGCATAGTAACATCTATTGTTTCTGTCTTTAATTTCATTTCTTGAACCTTTTTGCCTAGATTATTTTTTGTTTCTTCTAACTTAGTTTCAATTGCTTCCCTAACTTCATTAGCCATTTGTCCAATAATGGGGCGCTCTTCTGAGGACAAGTCTTTCATTCCCCTTAAAACCTGTGTTAATTCACCTTTTTTTCCCAATAACTCAATCCGGATTTCATCTAAAGATTTTAATTCTTTTGCATTGTTTAAACGATCCATTGCCTGACTTAAAATGGACTGTAATTTTTCCTTCATATTAAATTCTCCCTTCTTCAAATAATTTAAACATCAAAAAACCCCGCCCCCAAAAAGGGACGGAGTTAATCCGCGATACCACCCTAGTTCCTGCAAAGTGCAGACACCTTAAACCTATAACGGAGGATTGATTCCGGCATTTATTATTCAGATTCATAAATGCAGCTCCAGCGGGAAATTCAATAGTGACCTGTCCATAAGAATGCTCTCAGCCGCCGACATTCTTTCTCTTATAAGGGAATCCACCATTTACTTATTGATAATAAATCAATCTACGCTTTCATAGCTTTTGATATTTATTTTTCATTTTAGCATAGATATTTACATTGTCAAGGGAGAAAAATAAAAGGTGGCCGTAGCCACCTTTTAAGGTATAATGGTTAAATCTTACAGAACTTGTATACTATAAGCCGTAGTTTGGGGCGGAATACTAAGAGTTTGAAAAGTTGCATGGCTTATTTTTACGAGTTGTCCTGGCCTTATACTTCGCAGAGATATTCTTCTACCTCTTCTATCCAAAATTATTGTTGTATTTGTTACGATAAACTTCATCTGACTATATACATTATTAGCACTTCCCGTATAAAGGAGGTTGTTTTTAGCATCAACCTTTAAAACCCTATCTACTTTAATAATAAAAGGCATTTCTCTACTAATAACAACTATTCTAAATGCTCTTGATTGTGGTGGGATACTTTTTGTCATAGCACTGGAAAAGTCTGCATTAATTCTCATACCCTCTTTTAAACTCCTAAGGGGTAGGGTATACCCAAATTCATCTTGTATTATTGTATTTTGGTGAACTATTAAAGTAATGAGCCCCTTATGAGTCATGTTAGTATCACCCATATTTCTATAGGATATGGTTAAGTACCCCATCTCTCTTTCTATCATTATTTCTTCAATCATGGCATTCTTAACCCTAATAATATTTTGTTTCCATGAAGGTACATTTCCCTGATTGTAGATCCTTAAGTCATCCATCCTTTAATTCTTCCTTTCATAATATTAGTTTTACAATATATTATGAAATTAGGTAGAATTTTGTAACCAAAAATAGATATAAAGTAGTCAAATTTAATATAATGTTACTTTTTGGTAAAACCATAAACTAAACAACCAATACCAAAGCCAATACCACTAAAAATGAGCCCAAAGCCAAGAATCCTTGATATGTTTTTATGTCGCCTTTTTCTTATGGTGTACCATACGGGAAAATCACAGTCTAAGTCTATCCTATCTCTCATAACATTTCATCCTTTCATCATATATATTATTCTTTCTAATCATGCTACCATATTGTTCTTAATTTGAAAAGGATGAAAAACCTCAATTAAGACTATTAGAGATAAGGCTCTATTATATTCTTTATCTTTATCTTTTTAACATCGTCAACAATCTTAAATAATGGTTAGCCTCCCGCAGTACATGGTCCGCTAAAAGTGGGGGGATAATGGACTTAATTTTGCATTGTAACAAACCTTCAGTTGATGCCCTTTTAAAATCTATTATTCCTTTTGTGTCCTCTATACTTTCTTGAAGTATTTGCCTTTCGGCTGTTTTAATACACACTTCTACTAACTTTTCAAACTTTTTGGCAAAGGCCCTAGCCTTTTTCCTAAGGTCTTTTTCTGTTGGATCTAGCATACCATCGATAAACTCTGCGTGTTCTCCCATGATATCATTCCAGAAGTTAAGACTTTCGCA
>JAAYQR010000024.1 GCA_012519205.1 Candidatus Epulonipiscium sp.
ACTTCTAGACAAGTACCTGCCTTGGTCAAATGAATTGCCGGAAGAATGCAGATTGAATCATAAACATAAAAAGTGCTTCAAAAAATGATATCACTAGCTTATCAGAATGATTATAATATAGCTAGACATCATCTTTTGAAGCACTTACGTTATAAAGGGACTTAAATTATTATTACTTTGGATTTTTTGGGCATCATTCCATTTTAGACAAAATACCAACGTATAAATAGATACAAAAAAAGATTCGTATAAACTTCAATATTTAAGGGAGTAAATATACACTATTAGTCGTCTAATAAGTGTACAATGAAATAATAGAGCATGGGGGATTGATATGAGAACTGAAAAAGATGAATTATTAGATAAATGGATGAATGTTTACGGGGCAGAAGTTTTACGCACAGCTTTTTTTTATGTAAAAGACATATCCATTGCGGAAGATATGTTTCAAGAGGTATTTTTAAAAGCATATAAAAAAATGAATACATACAGAGGAGAAGCAAGTATAAGGACATGGATTTTAAAAATTACTATAAATCAATGTAAGGATTACTTGAAATCTAACTGGTTTAAACGAATTTTGCTAAATTGGGAAACGAAAGACTATGTACTGCCGGAAGTTGATACTACCTTAAATCCCGAAAGCATTGTTTTGCACCATGAAGAAAGGCAGGAATTATTAGAACAGGTTTTGAAAATTTCGCTTCCATTAAGAGAGGTGCTAATCCTTTACTATTATCATGATTTATCCCAGAATGAAATTGCCGATATACTAAAAATTCCTTTTGGAACGGTACGCAGTAGACTTCACAGGTCAAAAGAGGTATTAAAAAAACAATTAAAACTTGGAGGTGATTATGATGAAAAATATTGATGAAAGATTGAAAAGCTTCCGTGGGGATATGGATACATTAATGGAAAATATGGCACCATCAGAAAGTCTAAAAAATCAAGTTAAAATATGTACCTCTATGGAAATTGTTTCGAATAAAAGTCGTAAAAGAAGATTAGTATTAGCTGCATCTTTTATGTGTTTTATGTTGATTATAAGTATTTTTCAGGTTCCGGTAGTTAGGGCACAGGTGTTCTCCACACTATCTAATGTGGTTACATGGGTTAGAGAAACTACTAACTTGCCAATTTATTTACCTGAATCGTGGCAGCCAATAAAACAGGATATTGCTGAAACTAATAAGGGTGGACAGAATTATTATTATGAATTAACAGGAAATGAAGACTTTTACAGCATAAATGTTTACAAAGTAAATGTACCTGTTAAATTTAATGATAGGAACGACTTATTAGATAAAAACGGGCCAGTCAGCCAATCCGATTTTGTTGGGGCAATAAATGGAGAAAAAATTGTAAGCACAACACCTGATTTGATCAATGATATTCCTAAAGATGCTGAAAGCTTTGAACTAATACATGGTATAAAGGCATATGAAAAGGATCAAGGCACAGCATTATGGTGGGAGCACAAGGAATGGAATTTTGAATTTAGAGGTTCATCACTTTCTCATGAAGCTTTAAAAGAATTAGCCACTGCATGGGATAAGGCTGAAATAAAAATATCACAAACAGGAGAAGTGGTAATAATAGGAGGCAACAAGCTAACTTTTGACTATGTATGGAATAAAGACGGATACCGATATACCTATAAAACTTCAAGTCTGGATTTTAAACAAACCATAGATATTTTAAACAGCTTTAGCAGAGTCGATACTCTATAAAGGAGATAATGGACGGCTATGCCAAAGATTATTCCAATTAGAGACTTGAAAAATACAAAAATTATTTATCTGTGGCTATGTTAACTGGAGAGATACTATAATCAGAATTATTTTAGTGTTATTATCTCAAATGTAACATTTTTATTTCGCAAAAACGGAATATATTATCTTAAAAAGTGTTATATAATGTGAAAATACGACGATAGATCTATTTTGATAGCCGCCCAAACCGCGATAAATTTTGAACGTTAATTGGCGATGTTCTACAGTTTAAATGAGCTTTCTATATAAAAGTTCAGATATTTATCGGGAAATGATAGCTCCTTTTAGAGGGACTATTACTAAAACAAAAAGAGTGTTGTACTTAAGTTTATGGTGCGGCACTTTTTTATTGCTTATAACCATGTCAATGGGATGGTATTCTATAATTAATATTTTCTTATATGTAAATTATGAGTGATAATCAATTCACGCACGATTTACGCACGGTCATAAATGAGAAATTTAAAATTATCAATATATAGTGATTGAAATCGTGTAATTAGTACTATATATAGTACTAATTTAGACAAATTAATTTCGTACATCAGTTCTCAAAGAGATAAGATTTTTAATATTAAAATTAAGGAGTCACAGAGATGTGGCTCTTTTTATTTTGATTAAAACATACTATTAAATTAATATAATTGATAAATAAATTGTTTTATGTTGTATTGTGGGTAATATCATAATTTACTAAAGATGGAGAATATTTTAAAATTGAACCCGAGACATTTTCATACGGAATATATAGGAGCTTTTTTATTATAATAAGTTAAACATATTGACTCTGTGATAAAATAGTGATAAAATAATGATAGAAAAATGATGAATTATAGTATAGTGAGGTGAAAGTATGATTCAGATCAGACCTGTATCAGATTTAAGAAATAAGTTCCCGGAAATTGAAGATATGGTTATAAGAGAAGGACAGCCAGTGTATCTTACAAAGAATGGATATGGTTCTATGGTCGCATTAAGCCTGGAAAGATATGCTGAATTAACAGATGGAATAGAATTTAAGTTGGATGAAGCAGATAAAGAAGCAGATTTAACTGATACCAGATATACTCATGATGAAGTTTTTTCAAGAGTGAGGGAAAGAATAAATGCTGGAAAGTAAATATACTTTAAGGTACCTTCCTAAATATGTAGAAGATCTTAATGAAATTGTTGACTATATTGTACTTAAACTTTATAGTCCTGGAAGTGCAATTAATTTAGTTAATAAGATTGAAAAGGCAATATTGGAGAGATCGTACTGTCCATTAGCCTTTGAGCCATTTAAATCTAACAGAAAAAGAAAACATCAATATTATCGAATCTATGTAGATAATTTTGTAGTTTATTATGTCGTTATTGATGGTATAATGGAAGTTAGAAGAATAGTATACAAATCAAGAGATGCAGATCTAGTAATTGAATAGTTAAACATTAAATTTAATTTCGTAAAAATTTAAAATATAAATTTTAAGTAATTTGATCCCACGCAAGATTCTAATATTAAAATGAAGGAGTCACAGAAATGTGGCTCTATTTATGTTATGCGAAATAATCATTGACAATTTGGTTTATTGGGTATAGACTTATAATATAAGGTCTATACCCAATAAACCAAGGAGGGTTATCATGAAGTATTATAAACTTGCAGAAACTGAAGAAAAATTTGCTGAATTAATCTGGAATAACGAACCGGTTGGTTCAGGCGACCTTGTGAAATTGAGTGAAAAAGAAATGAATTGGAAAAAGTCTACGACATATACAGTACTAAAAAAATTGTGTGAAAAAGGCATCTTTCAAAATAAGAACGCTGTAGTTTCATCTCTAATCACAAAGGATGAATATTATGCAAATCAAAGTATACGTTTTGTTGAGGATACTTTTGGAGGGTCATTGCCAAAGTTTCTGACATCTTTTATTAGTGGGAAGAAATTAAGTAATCATCAAGCGGAAGAGTTGAAAAGATTGATTGATGAGCACAAGGAGGTGTAGCAATGAGTGAATTATTTCTTACTGTTTTAAATATGAGCCTTACAGCAGGTTATGTAATCATTTTTGTAATACTTATCAGGCTGCTACTCAAAAAAGCTCCAAAGGTTATCTCCTATGCCTTATGGGGTGTGGCCGCTTTTCGCCTTATAATTCCATTCTCCTTTGAAAGCATGTTTAGTCTTATGCCACGAAATACGAATGTTGTACCAATCCCTCATGATATCATCTATCAGCAAAGTCCACAGGTTAACAGTGGGATAGGAGTAGTTGACTCATTAATAAACAACTCACTTCCCGTACCGACTGTTGGAGCAAGTGCAAATCCACTCCAGATTTACGTGGAAATAGGAGCATACATCTGGGTTTTAGGTATAATAGCATTGCTTGTGTATAGTTTTGTATCTATTTTGATCTTAAAGAGACAGCTTAAAAGTTCACAATTAATAGAGCAGAATATCTTCGAAGCTAAGAATTTGAAAACGCCATTTGTGCTTGGATTAATAAAACCTAAGATATATTTACCGGTTGGGCTGAACGCTACCGAAAGAAGCTATATTTTGCTACATGAACAGACCCATATCCACCGAAAAGACCACATGATTAAAGTGTTAGCTTTCCTAACATTGTCTGTGCACTGGTTCAATCCCCTTGTATGGATTGCGTTTATATTAATGAGTAAGGATATGGAACTATCCTGTGACGAGAGAGTACTGAAAGAAATGAATGAAGATATTAAAAAGCCTTATGCTAATTCATTATTGTCGCTTGCTAGCGGAAAGCATATTTTAAATGGTAGCCCTCTTGCTTTTGGTGAGGGAAATTTAAAAGGGAGAATTAAAAACGTGTTAAATTATAAAAGACCAAGGTTTTGGATAATCGTTTTTTCAATTGTGATTGTGACAATAGTTGGAATTGGACTAATGGCAGATCCCAAAGCTGCACCTAGTGACAAGTCAATTATAAACAACACTAATGATGTTCCAAAAATTACTGTTAAGACACAACAAGGTAACGACAGTAATCTTAAAACTACTGAAGACAAACATCAGATAATAGATATTATAAATTATTTTAATAGTTTAGATTTAAAAAAGACAACTAAAGATGTTGGTCGATATAACGGGATGTCTTATATTATAACAATTTATTATAGTAATGGCACAAGTGTGGAATATGTTCATTTTGGGAATAAGTTTTTTAAAGAATCTGGCGGTGACTGGTATGAGATACCTTACAATCAAGCTAAAGAATTCGAGAATATTTATAATGCTTTATCTTCTAGTTTTAAGAAGCCTGAACAAAATAAGGATGCCAATTTTGATACTCAAATTAGTTCTGAAGTTGAAAGTAAACTTGATATCATTATGTCCTCGCCAAAAACTTCTTCCAATCCGCAGGATTATATCAATGCTCATAAGAACGAATATGAATACTTCTTCAAGTATGGTGGTGAAGATGCCTTGCAGTACATGCTAACCCAGTTTGAAGTTGGCAATGTAGAAGGGCTGCGTGGGCAAATTATGATGCAATTGTGCAAGGAACTTTTGGGATCACGAAATAATGTTACTGATGACTCACTGTCTCCTCAAGAATGGTACGATGCCCTATCCATACGTCAGGAGGTTATACTTCCAAATTATGAGTATGACGGTCAAGACACAATTGAAAAGCTAGTCTATGATACTGAAATTGAAATGGACTCAGCTTCTAATAAAAGAGGCGGTTTCATAATTGTTGCGCCAAAAGTATTTGGAAGCTATGAGGAAGAAGATAGTCTAAAGGTTTTTGTGACCACTTATAGCGCAAGGTATAAACTTTTTGGTAGCACTTTATCAAAAGAAGGTGGTAGTATCATTCCGGCGGCAATCACCTATCGTAAAGATGATACCGGCAGATATATATTGGAGAAATATGAGCAAGCGCGAGATGGCTCGGAATTTGGTCCATCCATCAGGGAATATTGCACGATGCCAATATCCGGCAAAGAAATAAAAGGTCTTGCAGATAAAATTTTTAAGCATTATACAGATTATGATGATATCCGAACCATGCTGTATGAAAACCTGTATAAGCATTTAAAGAAAAGTGGTATTACAGACGTTACGCTTACCAATTCTCGAGGTGAGGTTGAGTTTTACATGGGTGATCCGAAATATAAACCTTGAATTTACACACGATTTACGCACGGTTGGAAATGGAAAAAATGAAATGCGCAATATATAGTGTTGGAGGTCTTGGTATTGGTACTATATATTGTGCGTCTGAGAAAAATTAATTCCGTACATCAGTTACGTAAGAGATAATATTATCAAAAATGAAAATCCCTCAAACTATTATGTTTGGGGGATTTTTATCATCGGGTATCATCGGGGACGGTTCCTAATGGTTCTTTATTGGGGCACCGTTAATTTAAATCGAAGATTAAGGATATATAGGGTCATAGTTACAAACTATGGGAGAAGATAGGAAATAGGAATTACATTATAGCAAGGACTTGTGATACTATCTTAGCATAGAATAACGAAAGGTAGATTACTATGCATACATCTGAATTATTTAAAACAAAAAGGGTTTTATCATTTGAGATATTTCCGCCTAAGCGAACAGGTTCTATAAACACGATTTATGATACGGTAGACGAATTAAAAGAACTTAACCCTGATTTCATAAGTGTAACATACGGGGCAGGGGGAAGTAAAAGTAACTCGGATACACTTAAAATAGCCTCCGATATTAAGAATAAATATGGGATTGAAAGTGTTGCTCACCTTCCTTGTATTAATCTTACGAAAAAAGATGTTCTCGAAATAATGGGGCATTTAGAGGATGCTAAAGTAGAAAATATACTTGCATTACGGGGGGACACAAATCCAAATATCACTCCAAAGAATGAGTTTAAGTATGCTAGTGATTTGATTTCATTTATAAAAGGAAATAGTAATTTTAATATTATAGCAGCTTGTTATCCAGAAGGGCATATCGAATCACCAACGGTTGTTGAAGATATTCATAATCTAAAAGTTAAGGTAGATGCAGGTGTAAACCAATTGATAACTCAATTATTTTTTGATAATGAATACTTTTATTCATTTTTAGAACGAATTAATATTGCAGGAATTAATGTTCCAATACAGGCTGGTATTATGCCGGTTGTAAACAAGAAGCAGATTGAACGTATGGTTACTCTTTGTGGTGTTAATCTTCCTAAGAAATTTTTATCGATTATGAATAAATACGAAAATAATCCAAAGGCATTGAGAGATGCTGGAATTGCTTATGCAATTGACCAGATAGTGGACTTGATAGCTCAAGGAGTTGATGGGATACACTTATACACGATGAATAATCCATATATTGCCCATAGAATTTATGAAGCTATACATACCTTAGTGGTTTCGTAATAAAATGCCTCTGTTTAATTAAAATCAGAGATATTTTCCTATTTTATCTTATATCCATATTCACAAATTACTTTTTTTAGTTTTGATATATAATCAAGGGCTAACAAGCTAAGATGGGATTTTTCATTGGTAATCCATCCAATGCGCATTCGTTCATCTGTTATAAGGGGTACAGCAATTATGTTTTCTCCATTAAGGTCACTACTTAAAACCCCTGAACAAATTGTATATCCATTTAACCCAATTAACAGATTGAAAAGTGTAGCACGATCACTAACATAGATGGTTTTCTTTCGGGGAATAGTACTTAGGATTTCTTCTGAAAAATAAAAAGAATTATATTCGCCTTGTTCAAATGCCAAGAAAGGATAACTATCCAAATCTTCAAGGGTGATAGATAGATTTTTAGCAAGGGGATGTTTTGAACTGATAAAAACATGGGGCTCAGCTTCAAAAAGAAGGTTGAATACTAAATGATTTTCTTTTAAGAGCTTATAAAGAACTTTTTCATTGAAATCACTAAAATATAGAATCCCAATCTCGCTGCGAAAATTTTTGACATCTTCAATAATTTCATGGGTCCTCGTTTCTCGAAGTATAAATTCATATTCATCTACATTCAAATCTAAAAGTAATTCAACAAAAGCATTAACGGCAAAAGCATAATGTTGGGTGGATATTGAGCAAAGCTGCTTTGATGGTTTTTTTTGTTTATAACGCTGTTCCATAAGCTCTGTTTGTTCAATAATCTGGCGGGCATAAGATAGAAACTCGGTACCATCAATAGTCAAGGATGTACCCTTAGTAGTTCGGTAAAATATCTCTATTTTCAATTCTTTTTCAAGTTCTTTAACAGCAGTCGATAGACTGGGTTGTGTGATAAAAAGTTGTTTAGCAGCTTCAGTTATTGAACCACATTCAACAATTTTAATAATATATTTAAGTTGTTGTAGAGTCATAATATCACCCTTGTCATAGCTCTTTTCTATGATTGTATACCACCTTTATAGAATAATCAATTAAATCCTATAAAGTGATTTGACCTTAGATTGGTACCAAGATAGTTATTAGTTTTTTATATTTAGATTGTAGCTTGGGAATTGATTTTGACAAGAAAGCTATTGTGTAATATACTTATATCGTTTTTAGTATATTAGAAAGTTTGGGAGAGATAATATGAAAAGATTTAATGTAGTTTTCTTACTGATAATGGTTTCTATATTGGCGGTAGGATGTAGTAGTGGCAGTGCGGTGAATGGTAAAGGTAATACACCAGATAAAATAATCATTCAGGCACCGATTGCACCCCCTACATCTCCATTGGTTAAAATAGTAGAAGATAAAATGTTAGGGGATAAAGTAGAATTCATTTTGTATAAAAATGTAGAGGAAGCTACGACCCGTATTGCCCGTGGGGAAGCGGATTTTACAGTCCTTCCCGTTAATGTGTCCTCGAAATTATATAACAAGGAGGCAGATATATCCTTGCTTAATGTTAATACCTGGGGTATTTTGTATTTGCTTTCCCGAGACGGTAAAGTAAAGTCTTGGGAAGATTTAAAAGGTAAGGAGTTATTCGTAGGAGCCCAAGGCTCAAGTCCCGATGTTATTACTAGATATCTTCTTAGTAAAAATGGCATAGGTGATGATGATATAAGTATATCCTATGGTACTTCTCCTGAAATGCTCCAATGGACCATCGCAGGTAAAGCAGATATCGTTGTACTTCCTGAACCTTTAGCAACTCAAGGTCTTATGAAATCAGAGAATATGGAGATAGCTATGGATTACAGTAGTGAATGGGAAAAGGTTAATCAAGAAGGTAGTAGACTTCCACAAACAGGAATTGTTGTAAGAACTTCTTTTGCTAATGAATATCCAGAGATAGTAGAAAATTTTCAAAATGCCTATAAAACCGCTCTAGAGGCAGTTGTTAGTGATTCGGCATCAATATCTTCTTTGGTAGAAGAAAAGCTAGAAATACCATCTCAGGTTTTTGTAAATTCTATGACACGGACGAAATTGGAGTTTGTTACTGCGGAAGATGCAAGGGCCGATGTGGAAATTTATCTTAATGCCCTAAATGAGATATCGAAGGATATGATAGGAGGCAAATTACCTGATGAAGGATTTTATTATAAGAAATAAGAAGATAACTCTTCTTATTTCTATTTTTATATTTATAATTATTTGGCAGGTTCTTTCGATGCTCTTTAATCCTTTGATTATACCATCCCCCATGGAAACAACCAAAACCTTATTTATTTTAATGTATAAAAGGGAATTTTGGATGGACATTATTATTTCTATGGGAAGAGGACTTTTAGGGTTTTTGTTGGCTGTAATTATTGGGACCCCCTTGGGTTTTTTTATGGGATTAAGGGAAGAAATAGAAACATTTTTTCATCCGTTTTTAGTGTTGGCCCAAACAGCGCCTACGGTGTCATGGCTTATTCTTGGGTGGTTATGGTTTGGGACGGGGGATGGAGCCGCTGCTATTTTTATTATCTTTATTATAGTTATCCCTTTTATCATTGTAAATGTGATGCAGGGAACAAAGCAGCTAGATATTTCTTTGATGGAAATGGCGAAGGTTTATAAGCTCCCTTTAGGAAAGAAAATCTTTCATATATATATCCCACAGATTTTCCCTTATTTTATGGCAGGCTGTTCTATTGGTAGTGGCTTGACCTGGAAAGGGGTTGCCATGGCAGAGCTATTGACTGCTAGAACAGGGATTGGCGCTGCTATGGGGGTTGCTAGGATTAATCTTGAAATAGGACAAGTTTTTGTATGGACGGGGATTTTGGTCTTTCTTGGGCATGGATTTAGTAAATTGGTTAAGCATATAGAAGTGACAGTTACAAGAAAATGGTGGTGAAATTATGATTAGAAATTTATCGAAAAGCTTTAATGATACTATTGTATTTCAGGACTTTTCCCTTGATATAGGCTTTGGGAAAATATACTGCATACTTGGGCCTTCGGGTTGCGGAAAAACAACTCTTCTTAGGATGATTGCAGAACTTGAAACCTATGACAAAGGCAGTATAGATTTAAGGGGAAAGAGTGTAAGTTATATTTTTCAGGAATCTAGACTACTTCCTTGGAAAACTGTTAAATCAAATTTGGAATTAGTTTGTTCCAAAAAGGAAATGAAAAAAATAGATGAATACTTAGAGATTATGGAGCTTAAGGACTACTCTAATTCCTATCCAAGAGAATTAAGTGGCGGAATGAAACAAAGGGTTTCGATTATTAGGGCATTTATATATTCCCATGATATTTTACTTATGGATGAACCCTTTCAGGCCTTAGATATAAAACTAAAAGAAAAACTTTTAAAGGAGGTTTATATCTTACATAAAGAAGTCAATAATACAATTATATCCGTAACTCATGATATAGAAGAAGCTCTTTTTTTGGGGGATGAAATAATTATGTTATCCCAAAAGCCTGGGGAAATAATAGATAGGATTACCATCGATATCCCTAGGGAAAAAAGAGCCAATAATAAAGAAATATCATTTTTAAAAGAAAAAATTCTCAAGTTTTAGAGCATACCTCCATCTAAGGAAATAATTTGTCCTGTCATATATTTTGATTTATCAGATGCAAGATATAAACATAAATTGGCAACATCACTGGGGCTTCCCATGGACATTAGGGGTATTTGGTTTATCAGTTCATCTTTTTCATCTTTACTGAGGAAATCATTCATAGTAGTATCAATTACCCCACAGGCTATGGCATTAATTCTTATATTAGAGGGCCCTAATTCTTTAGCAAGAGCCTTAGTAAAGCTATTAATCCCACCTTTAGAAGTGGAGTAAGCTACTTCACAGGAAGCTCCACTAATACCCCAAATAGAAGATATATTAATAATACTTCCCCTATGATTTCTAATCATAGGCGAAAGGGCATTATGGGTACAATTATATATAGAGTCCAAATTAACATTTATAATTCTTTTCCACTGCTTGGGTGTTAATTCTGTGAATAACCCTATATGAGAAATTCCTGCATTGTTGATAAGTACATCTATTTGCTCAAAATTTTTATATATAGTTTTAAACATAGATGAAACAAAATCATAATCGGACACATCTCCTAAAAAATAAAGACATTTTCCACCTAGTTTTTCTATATCTTTTTGAAGAATTTTTAGGTCTTCTTCATTCTTAGAACCATTGATTATGAGGGTTGCTCCTTTTTTGGCAAAGGTTAGAGCAATTTCTTTTCCTATACCTCTTGAAGAGCCCGTTACTAAAACTATCTTATTTTTAAAATCCAAGTCTTTCACCTCTAAGCAAAATATTATTGTAAAAAGTGTAAGAAGCTTTATTTACAATTGATTGATTTTAGATTATTATAGATTTGCACTTCCATTATGAATGGATTTAAGAAAATTATAAAGGATATCAGAATTTTTGCCAAGAAAATGTTATGGTTTTGTTGCAAGTTTGTAATGAATATATGATAATATAAAGAATGGCAAAAGAGGTGGAAAGGATGAACGATAATAAGAAAACGAATAATAATAAAACAACAAAAATAATAATATTTTTAGGTGCTATTACATGTATTTTTGGGATTGTATTAATTGTTGTTGGATTTATCGGAAAAATTGATGATTTTGATACTACCCAAGAAACCATATCAAAAGACACTTTAGAGGATAACAAAAATAAAAATACAGGGGATAATTCTAGTGATAAAGAAAAACCAAAAGTAGAAGAAATTACAGCTTTAATTATCGGTGTTGATGAATCAAAGGGATTAGCAGATACAGTAATGATAGCAAATTTTAATCCGAAGGATAATACCATAAAATTCATATCTATCCCAAGAGATTTATATATAAATTTTAATGACTTTAGATATTCACATATTAAAGAAGAAAATGATTCCCTTAAAATAAGCTATTGTAAATTAACAGAGGTATATAGTAATGCTGGAAATGATGAAAAAGCAATAACAACCTTGAAAAAAATAGCAGAAGAAATAGTAGGTATTCCCATGGAATATTATGTTAAAGTGGATTTGGATGGATTTAGGGCCATCATTGATTTGGTTGATGGGATTGAAATTGATGTGCCTCAAAACCTAGATTATGATGATTGGTCTCAAGGCCTTCATATTCATCTGAAAAAAGGATTGCAAGTTTTAGATGGAGAAAAGGCAGAACAGCTGGTTAGATGTCGCTATGGATATATCGATGGTGATATGGGAAGAATTAGAATGCAGCAGGCAGTTTTAAAGGTCTTAGGTAAGAAAGTTTTAGGAATCAAAAATCCTATTAAAATAATAGAGTTGGTTAAAGAAGGATATAAATATATAGAAACAGACTTTACATTAATGGACGGAATTAAATATATAAAATATTTAGTGGATATTAATGTGGAAGATATTTTTAAAGAAGAAAATATGGTGACCATTCCAACTGGCGGAGAAAAAATTGATGATATTTGGTATGAGATACAGTATGAAGAAAAAACAAAGGAAATATTAGATAAACTATTTAATAAATAGTAGTAGACAGATATTAGGAGTGAAATAAATGGCTAACAAGGACAAGAAAAAAAGCAAAGCTTATCTGATTAGGAGATTTTTTTCTATAGTATTTTTAATGGTCTTTTCCTTTTTGGTACTAGCTGGTATTGGAACTACAGGATACCTGCATTTTACAAAGGACAGGGATATTGTAGAGGATGACAATACTGATGAAGATAAAAAAGGTGTTCTTGACTTTTTTAAGAAGAACCCAAAGAAAATTAGAACCAATGTAGCAATATTTGGAGTTGATGAGGACCAGACAAGAACCGATGTAATGATGGTTGCAACTTTTAATAGCGAAACTAAGAAAATAGATCTTATTTCTATTCCAAGGGATACAAGGGTGTTTTTAACGGAGGCGACTCTAGCAGATATGAGAAGCAGGAATTCCAGGGTTCCTGATACGGTAAAAATTAATGAAGTCCATGCTTATGCAGGGAAGGAAAGAGCAAGCGAATACTCTGTTAAAGAGATAGAAAGGCTTCTTGGCATCAAAATAGATTATTATATTAAAATGAATCTAGAAGGTTTTCGTAAAATAGTAGACAAAATGGACGGAGTTGATATTAATTTACCTAGGGATTTTTATTATGTCGATAGATCCGGTGGATTATACATTAATCTAAAGGCAGGACCTCAGACTTTATATGGAAAAGAGGCCGAACAACTGGTCCGCTGGAGAAAAAACAATGATGGTAGTGGCTATGGGGATTTAGGAAGAATAGAAACCCAACAGTTATTCCTAAAAGCCTTTGCTAAAAAGGCTCTAAGCCCTAGAAATATACCTAATATTCCTTCCATCGTTACAACCTTATTCAAGTATATAGATACAGATGTTAACCTAGATGATGCCCTTAAATATGTTAAGTATTTAAGTGATATAGATTTAGAGAATATAAATATGGTTACTATTCCAGGGGAAGCTAGAATGATAGGCTCCAAATCATATTTTATTCATGATGAAATAGAAACAAAAGAATTAGTGGATAAGATATTTTATACAGATGAGAAAAAAGAGGAACCCCCTACAACAGAGGATAGCAAGGATGCCCACATAGAAGTTTTAAATGGAGGTTCTGTCGGAGGATTGGCTCAAAAAACCAGCGATGAATTAAAGATAGCTGGTTATAATGTTGTGAAAATAGGAAACTATAAAGGAACAAAGGAACAAAAGACGAGAATTTTCGTCAAGAAAGAAGGATGGGGCGAAGATCTTAAAGAGTACTTTGAAAATAGTACAGTTATAATTAATGATTCTACATTAGATGCAAACGTAGATATACAAATAGTACTGGGTTTAGATGAAAAGTAGCACATAGTATAAAAACTGTATTCCTGCGAATACAGTTTTTATATATAATTTCACTTAAGGGCAAAAGAATAGGGAGGTTGATAGATTATAATAAGATTAAACAAATAAAGGACAATAAAGGAGTGATTTAAATGGAAAGAAAATATAATAAGGTATTTTATATATGGATTGCTTTGTTTTTTGTTCTATCTACTAGTTTTACACCAGTTATAAATGCAAAAACAACCAATGTATTATATCAAAATATTAATGAGAAGGAAATTAGAAGTGGGGTTGGCTATACCTTAGATAGACGTCTAACAGAGGATGGCTGGCTTGATACCCATGTTTTAAAAGTGGATTTAACAAATCCCAAAATAAGATTGGATGTGATAGAATCAACCAATCAATACAATATAAAAGAAAAAACAACAGATTTAATCACACAAAATGGAGCTGTTGCAGGAATAAATGGAGATTTTTTTGATATGTCCAAAAACCCAACAGGTTCGCTGGGTATGGTAGTACGTAATGGAAAATTGGTATCTACATATAATTATATTAATTTAAGTGAAAATAAATGGACAACCTTTTTTATAGGTAAAAACAAAGAAGCATTTATAGATTTTTGTAAGGTTCGTATGGGATTTTATAATGAAAAAGGGATTGGACTTGAGTTATCGGGGATTAATAAGGTAACCAGTTTTAAAAAAGCAGTATACATAGATAGAAAAGCATACACATCCACAGCGGAGATAGATGCAAAACATAAGAATTTATATAAAATTGTTGTGGAAGATGATATAGTTATGCATATTTCCAAACAGGGAGAAGTAGTGGAAGTTCCAAAAGAAGGTTATGTTATCGTTATGGATGAACCGACTGCAGTCTTAAAAAAAGATGAGTTTGAGATTGGACAGAAGGTGAAATTTGACATTGAAACATCGGTGGATATGAATAGAATTCAGATGGCCTTAGGGGGAGCCGGCAAGATTGTTGATAGGGGACTTGTTCCACTAAGTCCAGGACATTTAGTAGCTCCTAATACTAGAAATCCACGGACAGCCTTGGGTATTTCAAAAGACAAAAAGACATTATATTTAGTGGCAGTGGACGGACGAAGCCATAGCATAGGTGCAACTCATAGTGAAATGACTTCTTTGCTCCTTGAATATGGAGTTTATGATGCGATCCACCTAGATGGAGGGGGTTCTACATCCATAGCTGCAAGGCCCATGGGTAAATATGAAACAGTTCTTTTAAACAAACCCTCCGATGGTTCGGAAAGAAAAGTTGTTAATGGTCTTGGAGTATTTTTAGATGCCCCTACTGGAAACTTATTAGGGCTTAAAATTATACCACAACAAGATAGGGTATTTAAGAATACAGGAGTTACAATGAATATTATAGGCTACGATGAAAATCTAAATCCCGTATCTATTTCTGCGGATGAGATTAAATGGAGTACAGAAAAGATTCAGGGTAAGTGGTCTAAAAATGTATTTTATCCAAGTACAACAGGTATCGGAAATATAACAGCCCAGATTGGAAATATAAAGAGCAGTGTTTCTATAGTAAGTATGGAAGAGCCTAAGGAACTAAAAGCAAATTTTTCTGCCATAAAAATAAAGCCTGGAGAAAGCGTTAATTTATGGGTTGTTGGATTAGATAGTGAGGGCTATAAAGCGCCAATTGACCAAAATAAAATCATATGGAAAGTAGATCCTAACCTAGGAAAAGTAACAGGTGAAAAATTGACTGCGGGCAATACGGTAGGACAAGGGATTTTAGAAGGCGTTTATGGTGAAATAAAGATATATATTCCTGTAGCTATAGGGAAAAAAGTTATACCTATAGAATCCTTTGAAAAATCACTAAAAATAGAAGCAACATCGTATCCTAGTTATGTCAATAGGGAAGTAACTTTTGATAAGACTATAAAATATCATGGGGAGCAATCTATAAAGATGGATTATTCCTTTAAGGCGAAGCCAAATGAAACCCAGGCAGCATATATTAACTTTAAGGAGCCAATAAACTTAGGGAAAAAACCCAAGGCAGTTGGAATATGGGTTTATGGAGATGACTCAAGGGATTGGTTAAGAGCTAAAGTAATTGATTCCAAGGGTCAAAACCATGTGATTAACCTTGCAAGTCAAATAAATTGGACAGGATGGAAATATGTCCAAGGGGAAATACCGGCGGCGGCTAGTTTTCCAGTATCCTTAGAACAAATATATTCAGTCACGCTTAACACCACGATAGAACGTAAAAATACCATTTACATAGACCATATATCTAGTATCGAATCTAATGAGGTAACAATCAAAGATTTGCCTAAGAGCACTAAGATAAAAGATAAATATGAAAAAACTCTATCAAAAACCGCATCCAATAAATACTATGATATAACTGTTTTGGGTACTGGGTTTTTGGATAAAAACAATCCATTAAATGATAAAATAAAAAAAGAAGTATTAAATGAAATGAACAAAGACTCCACCTTTAGCATTTATGCAGGTAATATGGATATAAAAGACCCCGATATATTGGTTCCATATATGAAATGGAACAACCAATATAAAGTAAATGATATAAATAACACAAGGATTATTCAAATTAGTGCCTCAAAAGGTGGGATTAGGGCAACTAATCCTGAACAATGGAAATACCTTCAAAAGGATTTGGATACCTCAAAGGACAATATAATAATCGTAATGGATAAAAATCCCCAGGCTTCAGGAAGCTTTAAGGATTCCATGGAGGCAGAATTATTCCATACGGTTTTAAGGGATTTTAAAAAAGAAAAAAACAAAAATATATTTGTGATTGCTTTTCAGGAAGTAGGGACAGAGGTCCAAATTAGAGAAGGAATTAGATATTTTCATTTAAATAGTATCAATTATGATGATAGCAGCACAGGTTTTTCTATTTTAAGATTTAGGAGTAATGAAGAGGAGATAAAATATGAAATCCAATCGGCGTATAAATAAATGCAATGAAAAAAAGGAGACTCTCAAATGAAAAGAAAATTAGGTCACAGTATCTTAATACTCTTAGCATTCTTTATAACAGCTATGTTTTTTGATATTTCAAAAGCGATGGGGAGTAACCCAGGCAGTAACCAGGACCCTTTGGTTTCAAAAAGTTATGTAGATGGACAAATTAATGCCCTCATGGATTTAGTCGGGGGACTTTCTCAGTCTAAGCCAAAAGAAGAATCAAATTCTATGATTTATGAAGTTATAGAAGTATCATCAGGACAAACCCTAATGGGAGCCCAAGGAACAGAAATAATATTAAGGGGAGGAAAGGGTATAGCCATTACTTCTCCGGCAGGGGGACTTCAAGATATGACTGAAGGGGTAGATATAATAAGCGGTCAGTCAATTCCTAAGTACCATCTTATTATTATTCCTAAGGATGATGGAAGGGGAATATATGTAGAGAGTGATTCTTATTTTATGGTCAGAGGAAAATTTGATATTATACCATAAAAACGGATAGATTGAAACGAGATTCTAGGAGGAACAATATGAAAAAAATTTTAAATGTACTCCCTGTTGTTATTATTGTCATATCCTTAATTTTATCAGGAATTCAGGGTATCACAAGGGTACAAATAGAGCAAAAACAAAGAGGGATACAGTTGTTGGTAAATTATAATGATATTAAAAAAGCATCGGAAAACTATAAGAAACCCTTAGAAGAAATAGTGTCTAAATTAAAGGCAGCAGGAGCGACAGGGGTTTTGGTAAAAGAGCAAACAATTAAACAGGCTGGTGCAGGAAACATGAATAGCTGGGAGGAGCAAGGAGCGATAACTGTCTTTACAGGGGCAGAATTAAAACTTTTAGGAATGATGGATGGAATTAATCTTGATACAATTATACCCAGTCACTATTATATATGGATGTCTAATGATGATATTAGGGGAACCATAATAAAACATCTATGCTATAAAATAGCTGAAGATGGTGAGATAGTCATAAATGATCAAAAATTCTTAGATGCAGGTCCTTCCAGTAACACTATCTTTAATTTAGGAACCGGATATCCCATGCATGATTTAGAGATTATTGCGGGGCAGGGATTGACTATATCTCCTCAAATTAGAGCCTGGTCTAATGTAACCGAAGAAGCTCTAAAATATGTATTAGAAGATGTAGGAAGCATCCCAAATTTAGGACCCATTTACTTTAACGATGCAGAAATACCCGGAAGTGATTTACCTATTATGAAAGAGTATGCCAGAAAAAATGTGATAGGTATCATCGAGTTTTATTCCGAGAAGCAAAAGGGACTTTACCCTCTTATTCGAACTGCCAGTAATGGAGGCGAGAAATATAATGCCATAAGACTACATACAGTAACAGACGGTGAGACAGCTAGCTTAAACCCTAGTCAGGTCTTAGACAGATATATGTTAGCTTCTATGGAAAGAAATATGAAAGCCCTGCTTGTAAAAATGCCAAATACAGCCGAACCTAAGAAAGACTATGAAGACTGGTTCGGATTGGTTGAGGCAGTTAAAAAAGGACTAAATGAAGAAGGATACAAAGCGACGGACTATCCTGTACCTATGAATATTCCTTTATCCAACCCAATTATTATCTGGATAATTGGATTTGGCCCCTTATTTCTTCTTGTTTTATTTGGAAGATGGCTCGATAAGGAAAGATGGACATGGATTTTGGTCTTAGGAGGGCTTATGGCTTGGACGGTATTATTAAAAATACAGCCTAATTTAGCAAGGCAAGCAATGGCATTGGGAGCTGCTATCCTTTACCCTACATGGGCAGTTATAACTTGTATATCAGATAAAGATAAGACATGGAAGGAAGCATTTTTTACGTTCTTTAAAATTACGTTTATTTCCTTAGGGGGAGCATTAAGCATCATCGGGCTCCTGTCTCAAACATCTTATATACTAGCCCTAGATATGTTTAGGGGGGTCAAGGTAGCCCATGTAATTCCTCTTATATTAGTTCCTATATTTATTGAGTATAAGCAAGGGGCCCTAGAAGCCACAAGGATTAAAAAGATGCTTCTTAATCCAGTTACTTATTTAACCCTACTAATTGTAGGTATTTTAGGCATTGTTTTTATAGTATATATAACAAGAACAGGCAATACAGGTCAAACCTCTTCTTATGAAATATTACTTAGAAACTTACTTAGAAAAATCCTAGGTGTGCGTCCACGAACAAAGGAATTTTTAATTGGCAATCCCCTAATGCTTATGCTATTGTACTATGGATATAAAGAAAAATATATGCCCCTGCTTTTGGGTGCTACCATAGGGCAAATATCCATAATTAATACTTATTCTCATATTCATACACCGATTTTTATTTCTCTTATTAGAACCTTCCATGGGATTTGGATAGGATTAATTGGAGGAGTAATACTCATATTTATCGTAAAAAGTATTAATAAATTAGGGAGAAGATGGAACCTATGGGAAGTATAATCCTATCAGGATATTATGGATTTGATAACACTGGCGATGAAGCGGTGATGTATTCTATTATAGAAAGTTTAAGAAAAGAAACAAAAAGCAATATTGTGGTATTATCTAATAATCCTAAAAAAACAGCATCTACATATAATGTAGGTGCTGTGAATAGATGGAATTATAAAGAAATAATATCAGCTATAAGGAAATGTGATATATTAATTAGTGGAGGAGGGAGCCTCCTTCAAGATATTACGGGATACAAAAGTGTCATATACTATCTATCCATCGTATTAATAGCAAAGTTATTTAGAAAAAAGGTAGTTTTTTATGCCCAAGGGATAGGTCCTGTTTCTGTGAAATTTAACCGACTCCTAATAAAATGGATAGTCAATAAAGTAGATTTTATATCTGTACGGGATGAAAAGTCAAAAAGAGAACTTATTAAAATGGGAATTAAAAAACCTATTGATGTGGTAATAGACCCTGTTCTAAGGCTTAATGTAGTCAATAGAAAAATGAAAGAGACAAAAAGGGTAGGAGTTTACTTAAGGCATTGGGAGGTGGAGAGCAGTTTTTTTGAAATTATAAAGGAAATTTTAATTTGGTTTTCTAATCAGGGATGGGATGTAATCTTTGTTCCTATGCACTATCCTGAAGATGTGAGTATAGCAAAAGAAATAAGCAAACAAATACCGAACTCGAAAACATATCAAGGAAAATACTTACCGAAAGATATTTTGGAATTTACCAGTACTATGGATTATGTTATTGGTATGAGACTTCATTCTCTTATTATGGCTGCAGCTACAGAGGTACCTTATCTAGGATTATCTTATGATCCTAAAGTTAAAAGCTTTGTGGATACTATGAAAGTTGGAAAGGCCTTAAATATTGATAATATTAATAAGAATGAAGCAATATCATATCTAGAATCTGTAATTAACAACCTAGATAAACATGGGAAAGAACTTAAATATAGAAAAAAGGAACTTCTGCAATTTTCAGATACCCCTATGCAATTTATTAAAAAGTTCTTATCTAAATAAAAAGGTATGGCTTATAGTGCTTTTAAAGATACAAGGAGAGATAACAATGGATAAAAAGGTTAACATAATGGGTGTACCAATAGATAGGGTTACGATGGAGGAAGCCCTTCAAAAAACAATTAATCTTTTAAAAGAAAACAAATGCCATGCAATATATACCCCAAATCCGGAAATAATAATGGAAGCACAAAAAGATGGGAAACTAATGAAAGCCCTTATTCATTCTTCCCTCATTGTCCCAGATGGAATAGGAGTTGTATGGGCTTCTAGAATATTAAGGGGACCAAAGCTCCCTGAAAGGGTTGCAGGTTATGACTTAGTTCAAAATCTTTTTAGGGAGTTATCAAAGACAAATTATACTTTTTATTTTCTAGGGGGGGCCCCCGGAACTACCAAGGAAGCAGCCAAAGCTATGAAGGAAAAGTATAAAGGATTAAAGATAATAGGGACTGAGCATGGATATTTTAAACCTGAAGAAGAAGATAAAATAATTAAAGGAATACAAGAAGCAGAACCGGACATCTTATTAGTAGGGTTAGGAGCTCCTAAACAGGAAAAGTTCATAGAAAAATATAGAGAAATATTGCCGGTTAAAGTATGTATTGGCGTGGGAGGTAGCTTTGATGGTATGACGGGAAAGGTAAAAAGAGCCCCACAAGTATTCCAAAAATTAGGTTTAGAATGGTTTTATAGGTTAATTACCCAACCTACAAGGGCAAAGAGAATGATTAGGCTTCCTATCTTTGCGTGGAATGTATTAAAGGCTTCTGTTAAGAAGCAATAGACTAAAATCAAATCCATATCAAGCTCGCGACTAAGGAAGGTAGACTATGGGACGATTGTTTAAAAAAGAAACACTTAAGGAATATATACTTATTGCTATAGGAACCACCCTTCTAGCCTGTGCAATAAATCTGTTTTTTGAAAAGCAGGATTTGGTGACGGGGGGAGTAACCGGATTAGCAATTGCAATTAAGGCTGTAACAAAACAATACTTTAATGGGGGTATTCCCCTTTGGCTTACCAATATTGTCTTAAATATTCCTTTATTTCTAGTTGGAATGAAACTAAGAGGAAAGGGTTTCGGGACAAAAACCCTATTTGCCACATTTTACCTATCCTTTGCATTATACTACACAAAATTTATTCCTGCACCACCGGCAGATATTTTGTTATCTAGTTTATTTGGAGGTGTATTAGGGGGAATTGGATTAGGATTTGTCTTTAGTGCCTTAGCTACAACCGGAGGGACAGACCTTGCCGCTACTATTATTCAATATTATCATAGACATCTCCCTATAGGACAGATGATGATGTTTTTAGATGCAATTATAATATTTTCAGGAGCAGTGATATTTGGCCCTATAAAGACCATGTATGCAATTATTGCAGTATATACCACAGGGAAAGTACTTGATAATATGTTGGAAGGTATTCACTTTTCTAAAGCAGTTTTTATTATTTCTGATAAGGGAGATACTATTTCCCAAGAAATAATGAAAAAATTAGATAGGGGAGTAACAGGATTAAATGGAAGAGGCATGTATACAAAGGATGTAAAGGAAATTTTGTTTTGTGTCGTTTCAAAAAAACAAATCTTCCAGCTTAAAGAAATAGTGAGAGAAATGGATAAAAAGGCATTTGTTATCGTTGGTGATGTAAGAGAAGTAGTCGGGGAGGGATTTATTCAATACAAAGAGGAATAATCTTGTACCAAAATTCATAAAATGTAACAAGTGTTTCCAGGAGAAATCAAATTTTCATAGTAAATGGACCTATGTCAATACTTTGGACACAAAAAGTTGAACATTTTCTCTCTGCATGATATTAATACGTATAGAAAGATTACTAAGCTGCAAGAATCTCATCTTCAACCTGCTGTGGGGTTTTATAATCCAGCGCACTGTGCCTCCTTCTG
>JAAYQR010000025.1 GCA_012519205.1 Candidatus Epulonipiscium sp.
AATGGAATCATTGCAGTTAATAATCTTCCTGAAAATAAGGAAATTACCATAGAAGGTAAACTAGAAAGTATGACTTCCAACCGTTTTCCCTTTCCCGGAATAAGGATAATTAATAAAATATAAATAAAAGGTATAAATGCAATAGCACCCCTTGATACAGTCATAAGAAGTGCTGTTAAACTGATAAGCTGTAGGGCAGAATAAAGAGCTTTTAGGTGCTTTTTGTCTGAACATATACCAAGGGCTATTAGAATAAAAAACACAATTCCCATATATGCCCCAAAGCTATTAGAGTATTGTAATACTCCCCGGACACGACCATATTCATCTATTACCCCTTTAAAACCTAAGGCATCACTTAAATTCTTTCCAAGGCCCGCATCAATTCCCAAAAAGGCTGCTATGCTGCCACTTATACCCAATATGTTAAGCCACAAAAAAACGTCCTTTTTGGTTTTTGTAAAATCCGATAAAATCAAAAAAATTACCATATAACTTAAATATCTAAAGACATATGTTAATGCTCCATAACGACTTGCCGCCACCCCAAATACTAAAGGAAGAACATATACCACCGGGAGCAATAGTACAAAAATCATAGTAAAACTATCTATCTTCAATTTTTCTTTTTTCAGGATTTTAAAATAAGACCACAAAATAAAAAGAGCAAAAATTCCTATTTGTATGGGTAATATTTCTTTTTCAAAGAATAGTCCCCTAGGAAAGGGAAGTAAAAATAAAATTATTCCTAAACCTATATATAAAGCCCACCGTAGATACCCTTGTTGTTTCATTATTTGTTATCTCCTCTATCTTTCTTGTATTTTAATGTATTATATCACATTACTCAATTTAAAATCAAAAAAATAGTGCCTACCAGACCATACTTCCACACTTTTACAAATGTGGGCATGAGGTCTGATAGTCACTATAATAGGCCTTAATTAAAGTAGATTATATCTTCCCTATAACTCTTTTGAAGGTCTTTTTGTAGAAATTCTAAAAACCTATTAATAATTGCTGAGGCTTCGCCCCTTTTCATTTTATCCTGAGCATTTATATTGTTATTCTCATCCCCTCCTATGATGCCTATTTCTGATGCCATATATATAGCATCCCTTGCCCAATTAGGAATCTTCCCATCATCAGAAAAGGAAGTCTTATATCCTGGGGTCGGTGCCATGGATTCAAAACCTAGGGTCCTCATTAGGATTGTTATTGCCTCCCCTTTTGTTATGGTTCCATTGGGATTAAATTTATAATCATCGGTTCCTGATATTATATTTCTATAATAGGCTTCTTTTACATATGGAAAGTTAAGATCTGATGATCTCACATCTAAAAAGATTACTTCTTCTACTTCCTTTTTATTTCTGCCACCTCTTTTTTTAGTTTCTTCCTCTTGTACCTTGATATCACAGGACTTTACAATTGCCTTTACAAAGTCAATCCTGCTCATGGCTGTATTGGGGCTAAAAAAGGTCTGGCTGCCATCAAATACTCCAAGGGAGTAGAGTTTTTCAATATCTCTTTGTGCCCAATATCCACCTATATCCCTAAACTTAGGGACTGGTAATCTTTCCACCATCGGTAGCATGGAAGCTTGGAGAGTCATGGTGTTTTGAGTTCTTTTATATGAATCAAAGCCCTCATCTACTTTTTTGGGAAGATTATAGGTATATTTTGATACCATTTCTTGGGTAGTAGTTTTTATATATCCTCCATTAAATGTGGTCATACTTGCTTGATTTTGGGAATACTTTAAGACTTTCATGGTGCTATCGGATACTTGAACATTAACTGTTCCTTCCCAAGATAAATTATTAACTTCTTCCCCCTCGCCAATCCTATCGATTGTATATACATAATCTAAGGATTGGGTTTCGGTATTTCCCCAAAAGTTCTTATAACCTACATTTTTTCCGGTCATCTTCACTTGGGCCGTACCTTCATTATTATTTATTGTATAATATTTAAATATCTCTATATTACCATCATAGAAGTCTATCGCTGGGCGGTTATCTATAATATCTGATTGAGAAAACTGAACATTCCCTGCTGTCAACCTATAATTATCTCCATCGATAGTTACCGTTTCCGTGTATCTTGTTACTTCCGTATTGGCAATTGTCTGCCCCTTATCATTATAAGGGGCATACTCTGTTTTAAGCGTTACACTCCTTGATAACCTACCAGGGATATTTCTATCCTCAGGGGTTAAAGTAAATGTGTATTTAGTTTCTTTTGATTCACCTTTTTCTTTTTCGTCTATTTTGACTATCCCTTTGAATACGATAGGTTCCCCTGATAGAAAAACAACTTCCTTGTATTCAATTTTATTATACACTCCCCCAGTAAATTCTATGGGGGTTGCCCACAGAATTTGGGTGAAAAATAAGGTAAATAGGATTGTTAGTGGTAATTTTTTCATGAGATCCTCCTTGTTGAATAATGGGGCGGTATGAAAACTGCCTCATACGTTTGAATGATATGTAGTCCCATCCCTGTCTAGGGTTAAAAGATTTATTTTACTATGATGATTTTGGCCTTAAAGTCATCCCTTATGATGTATAATCTATCGGCTTGTTTTAGCTCATCTGGTTCTATTATTTTGTTATTTTTGATGATTAGGGATTCCTCCAAGGTTAGGTAGAATGAATCTTTTCTTGCCATCCAATTATCTTTTCTTGGACTATAGTCAATGGCGTTAGATATATTTATTCTCCAGCCTGTCCATTTATGATCTTCTGGTGCACCTGCTGCTACCCCATTAGTGGTTCTTAATCTTAATAAGGAGTCCCTATTTTTTTGAACCATAAGGGCAACTATTCTATCTCCATCGGCATAAATATATACATATCTATCTTCTAAATCATTATCCCTTGCGTAATCACTATTTTCGTCTATGGCATAATCCCCTGCCTTAAACTCTTCTAAGGTCTTCATCTTCTTTTCATCTAAATCATATATTAAAGTATCATCATCATAGAATAGCTCCTTGGTGCCCCTAAATCCTTCCCAAGCATTATTGTTTAATAGGGCAAAATCTTTTAATAGGATACTATTACTTGGTAAGATACTATCTAATCTTCCTTCGTATATGTAGTCTTGACCAATATTCGAATTATTGATATCTTCGTTATAAACATATATCACATTGGCATTCATTTGATTCATTAAGTTCCCATCTCCTACAATAAAAGCATCCATCCCAGAATCTAGGGAATTAATATCTACCAATCGCCCGTTTTTTATTACTATAGTTCCATTATTAATACTTAAATTTCTATGCTTTACAGCTAGTTCGAGGGAATTGGAATACCAGTTTATTTCTCCTATTTTATCTAGGTAATTAAATTCGTTGTTTGCTTTAATTACCATGCTCTCTATTCTCTCGGTACTGAAGAAATCTTTAATTACCAAATATGCAATGTTTTCTCTATAATGTTTAAGCTTAGAGGGGGTTATTTTTTGCCCCCCTATATAAATAGGTAAATTTTCCGAATAGGATATGGTTTTGGCGCTACTTAGATTTTGCCATTCTCCATTATTAAATACCTTTAATTCGGTCAGGGTTAATTTATTGTCTATTTCATGGGTTACCGATATCCTTCCTTTATACAATCCCTTTATCTCTATGGATTTCCCTTGCACTGCTATTATGCTAATTACGCTTGTATCCATTTCATCAAAATATAATTTCACCCTATCCCCCACATAAAGGGTCTTAAAATCTGTCTTTAATCCGTCTTTTAAGAAAATGGTTCCCGGTCCCGTAAAGTAGCTTTCCACTCCCCCTATATCCAAGGCTATGATTAGTTGATTTCTATCTATAGTCTTAATGGTCCCAACCCTTGTTTTACTACCTTCTTCTATATATCCTGCTTCTACTGTTGAATATCCTTCCATATAATTTATTTTGCGGTTCCTGAGGGTTGCATAAACTTCCATTCCTACTCTAAAATCACTTAATTTAGCACTGAGGGTATCTATACTAAATATAGGATTTTCCCCAAAGGAAAGGGTATGAAGTGTCCCATCATATTCTTCTATAGACACCTCATTTTTACCTATTTCCGTAAGAAACCCTTCAATAAGACCCTGACGATAGGGGGTTCTCTCATCGGCAAAAATGCCCGTGGTACTAGAAAACACTATAAATAATATTGTTACTATCATTAGTATTTTATCCAAGATACTATTTCTCATCATTCTGACCTCCCTATCTCTTGCTGCCTACTACCATATATCTTCCTAATCTATTGATATAGGTTCCGATTGCCATTTGTTCATTAGTTTCTACCTTTTTAAGTGATACCCATCTTCTACTAGATGCATCATATCTATTAAAGGAGGCAGTATTTAATCTCCTCATAGAAGCCATATTCCCATTATAATCAAGATTTAATAAAATATTGGCGTCTAGATGTTCCATTTTTTCGCTACTTTTTCCAATGTATTGAGTCGCCTCTAATACATATTCCGTAGAAAGAGCAGTCATTCCGCTTTCTAAGTTCAGATTGCCCGTATTTGGAAACATTCTAAATCTTATTCCTGAATCTTTATTGTATCTATTTGCCAGCATCTTTTCAGTTTTAAATGCCTTGGGATTGATGACTAAAACAAAGTCTCTTCCGATAATTGTAATATTCTTAGAGTAATAAGAAGTTACTACCTCAGAGGCCATACGAATATCTACTTGGGTAGCTCCCGATAGGGGGCCTCTTATTAAGTCTATAGTCAATTCCGTATTATAATCCTCTCTTCCAAGGGTTATCTCAGCCCAATTCCCATTTTTTCTAATTATGGTCTTTTCGTTAAGTTCACCATCTATGTCAGGATTGCCTGTTACTGAACCGGTTCTAACCATATTACTTTCTTTAGATGCTTTAGATATATTAAATTCCCCAAGGGCTTTAACAATAAATTTGTATCTCGTTCTAGGCTCTAAATCCTCATAAATAAAGCTATTTAGCTTTGTGGTTCCTATCATTTCCATATTCCTATTATCTATAACTGCATATATTTCATACTCTATGACATCGGGAACAGAATCCCATACTATTTTGATATATCTATCATAGACTAAGTCAGCCCTGACCCCTCCCGGAGCACTAACTTCTGGCAGGGAATAGGAAAGAGCATAAATACTACTTGCCCCCCCATCGGAATTTATAATGATGACTCCTAAACTGTCTTTATTACCTTCTGGAGTGATTACCCTAAGAGTTTCTTCATCAATAAATTCTACCTCTTTAGCTTCTATTCCCGACTCTAAGGTATAGGCTTCTCCATCAATATAAAACACGTTTGTCCCTTGGGTATTTCCCTCTATCTTTCTAATAACAGGATTAAAGTATACCCGAGCTCCTGCCTTAAAGCCATAACCTTTTAGTTTAACCTCCTGTCCTCCTTCAACAGATATAACTTTAATCTCATTTAATTCATTTAAATCCATTACCTTTACAATCTTTGGGTTACTTATAAATGTAAATTTATTTGGGAGAATAACAACAGTTCCATCGGGATTTTGTATTTTTACTTCTACTTCTCCTGGTTCATGGGCAGGAGTGGTAGCATAAATATATTTCCCGTCCATTGACACACTTATATTTGACGCGGGAACTTCCCCAAAGTATACCCTAAGTTTTTCATTAAATCCTGCCATCGTATCTCTAAAATCTTTTCCTTCAATGGTTACTTTTGTTCCTCCACTAGAAGGTCCTTTATTTGGAGTGATGCTACTGCCACTAGGATTGCTTTCTCCTTTTGTAAATATTATATAAATAGGCAGCTGCCCAGCTATTTTGTCAGAAGATGCACTAGCTCCATCTTCATTTAAAACAACCAATCGATAGTACTTTCCTATTGCACCTTCGGGGACCGCAGGCATATCAAAGGTTAATCGGGTAGGAATACCTTCAAAATTTATCCTATTGGATGGTATATCCAGTATATTTCCGATGGATATAACAGCATTTTCTCTAAAATCACTCCCTAATATCCTTATAGTATTTCCACCCTTGTGATTTACCCTTATTATTCTAGCCGTAATTTCTTTTCCATTTAGATTAATAACCTCTGACGTGGGAGAAATATTTTGACTGGTAATATCAGTAATCGTAGGTTTACTAGCAGGATTTAAATATTCAAAAGTTGAAGTTCCTATTCCCCCATCTGGATTGATTACCCTTATGGGAACTCTTCCTACTGTATGATAAAAAGGTGTGGTTACGGTTATTTCCCCACTTGAAATATAACTTGTTGCTGGGGCAAAACCCCTTTCTACTATAAATCTTCTATCCACTACTGAAAACTTAATAAGCTCGCTGTAGGGGTATTGCCTTCCCTCATTGTCAACTAATAACTTAGTATTAATAAAAGATTCTTCATCGTTAAAGTTAGTGAAGGTATTAAAATATAAGATATCTTCATGTTTTAATCTAATAGTTATTGATGGACTCGGATTGGTATGGGCATTATACACTGCATTGTATACTGCTGTGAAATCCTTTTCAAGAGATACCTGAGCATTTCCTGCATTGATAAGCCCTGAATTCGGTTTATCTCTATCGATACTTTTATTTGTATTATCTCCAAACTGTACCAATACAGTTGTTAGATTCTTCTTTTTATCTACTGAATCATTATACACTTTAACATTTGATTCCCGAAAATCAGAACCATATATGGTTACCCCTGTCCTCCCTGCCTTATTTCCCGCATTGGGGGATACCTTTGTAATAATAGGTTTCGAACCCTCATATGTATAATTTACTGAATTCGACCTTCCTGAATCATTATTCTCGATAAATACTTGCGCTGTTCCCGCCGTCGCTTTAGGTGTAAGAACTTTGATATATGTACTGTTAAATTCTACAATCCTAGCCTTTTGCATCCCAAAATATACCTTAGGAAGAAGGGGTGACTCATAGTAGTAGTTATATCCACTAATTGGGGGATCAAGTTTTACCTTGCTCTTTTCTATATCAAACTTATCGTCATAAATACCGTTTTTGTTCAAGTCTGTATAAGGTTCATCTTTGTCCCTAACTTGGTTTCTATTATAATCTTCAAAGGGTTCAAAATCCCTAAAATCACTTCCAGTAATCTCCACTATAGCTCCCCCTGCTGCTGTCCCTGATGCCGGGACTATCTTTTGAATTCTAGGGTTACTACTGGGCACTACATAAGTATAGGCATTTTCCATGGAATCATTACCCCCATCAGGATTAATAATAACCACCGGAACCGTCCATCGTCCCACTCCTTTATCTTTCATTAAATCTCCGTTGTATGGCGGTACGACAACAGTCATACTACTTCCTGATGTCGCAACATTTATATTATTAGGGGATACCTCTACACCATTTATGAATACTTTTATTTTTTCATATCCAGTATCTATAAAATCTTTCCCAGTGATGGTAATGATATTATTCCCATAAACACTTCCTTCTTCAGGCTCGATTTTTGTAATAGCCGGTCTGCTTAAAGGCTGTTTATAGTAATAAAAGCCCTGTTCGTCTTTTCTAGTATCTTTCTTTGTATCCGGATTTTGAACTGTTACGTCATACCATCCATCTGACGGTAAAACTGGAACTGTAAAATAGATGGTATTTTTATCTATTACCTTTACCCTATCCCCTGTTACTATACCTTCTTTTTCTTCATAGGGGGTTACGATTTCTAATTCTAGGGGTGGGGTCTGTCCTATCATTACCTTATTGTCCAAAATGGTTAGATCAAATAATCCCCCTCCTAACTTATCTGCTTTAAGCTTAGTCTTTGTTTCATCTAATTTAACCGTATAATCATTTCCAATACCATCAGAAATAATCGGAACACCGGATGAATCTACATCAATTGTATAAAGTCGTTCTCCTGCCCTTAGTAAAATACTATGGTAATAATTTGCTACATTCAAAGTTCCATTTTGTATCGTAAATAAATTTTGTTTAGGAGAAAAAGTTCTTAGTTCAATCTCCCTAGTGGAAGTATTTATGTTATAGGAGTTTATTTCTTTACCTTCTAACAGTATTCTTGTCCCTATTAGACGGTAAATCCCATCTACCCCCCCCGTAGGATCGGGTTTTAAAAAGTTTTCCCCTTTAACCACAACTAATGTACCTGTATTTCCCTTCCTTGGCTCAATTGATGTAATCTTGGGATCTGTAAAGGTCTTTACATATATGAAGGGATAAATATCCATACCTCCTTCAATATTCATGACTTGAAGCTGCGTCTGACCTTCTCTGCCTTTAGGTGCCTTAAAGGTAATAGTCTTACCATCTGCTTCCCTTCTAATAGGCTTTACTTCCGCCCCATCTATGAAAATCTTAACCCCATCGGTAAAATTACTACCGGTAACTATGATATCTTCTCCTCCATCGACAGATACCACGTTTGGATTTACATTTTGAATAATAGGATTTTTGGAGGTGTCAGGATTTACAAATTCAATATAGTCAAGAATCTGTGTATCAAGTCCTGTTTCCTTAGAATTTCTCATGGGGTTGGTTAGCCTAATATATGCCTTTCCTAGAGCCACACCTGTTGCAGGGGTTCCCTCTTCTAATTTTATTAATATTTTTGTCCCTATTTCACTTCCACTAGAACCATCCAATTCTCTTCCTGTAGAATCAAACACCTTTAAAATCACATCATTCCTTCCATTAAGACTTTTATTAGGGTCATTAAAGTCTTCACTAGGATTGTTCTTATCGATTCTAAGATTTGGACCCAGTTCTACTATAGGATATCTGACTACTTCCCTTCCATCTGCATTAGTATATTTATGGATCATGAAGTTTTTACCATACACCGCCATATACCTATCACTAGGAATCTGGAGGGCTCCATTATTATTAGTAACCTGGATTTGTTTTGGAACAGCATCAGTGATTTCGGGTTTTACCTTACTAAGTATAAATGTATATCCATTTATTTTTACGGCTCTTTCCTTAATAGTTATGGTATTACCATCTTCTTTTGTTAATACGGTTTCCGTTTCTATTACAACATCCTTTACAGGATTCGTATCTGCATCTGTGATTTGTGGTGCCCTGACAGTTATTTTATCTAAATCGTTATTAAAGGATACATCATATTCACTGCCTCTTTTAATAAAATTTGCTTTATTCCCTATTATAACCCGTATGGTCCTTTCCGCCTTTTTTATCTTTATCCCAGAAGGTCCATAGGTTCCATGACCATATTCTACTTTTAAGGCATCGGGGGTGGAATTTTGATTTACCACCATGGTTGATTCCGCAGAAGGGGCGAATTCGGATACATTTAAGCTTCCTATAAACTGTCCAGAAATTGTTACCAATTCTCCTGTATCTGCACCTCTATTTGGCTGCACATCTATGATAATTGCTTTATTCCTTCCATCAATAATAGTAAATTTATCAGTAATTATCGTTTCCCCTGTTACTTCTTGCATTGGATCTTTTCCTTGGGATATTTTATTTGTTAAAACTACATAATATTCACCCACAGGAAGATTAGGTACCTGGGTTGTTAAAAAGTCATTTTCCTCTGCAAGGGATTTTGCTTTATATACTGTGTTTAATCCTTTATTTGTATTACTGTAAGGGTCCGTACCGTCTAAATTCTTTAAAAAGAAAACATCATATTCATCTAATTTATTCGCTGTAAAATAGACAGTATCCCTAGGTTCTCCCCTATTAGGAAACATTTCAAGGGTCCCCTCAATGGCTAAATCTTTTGTGAATCTAAACTGATCTAGGTATGTATAGTTAATTTGTACCTCTACATCATTGCTTTTACCGTTATTAAAGTTAACATTTTTATTGGTAAATTTGCTTTTAAATATTAGCTCTTGAAGACCCAATTCACCGCTGGGCTTTTCTACTTTTAATACAGTTTTATCCTCTGATAGGGTATGGGAAAGACTTTTAATAGACTTATAGTTATTTTCCCTCCCAAATAAAGCATCTATATTAAGCTCTGAATTCCCAAGATTTGAAAGTCCTGTCCCTTTGATCTCTAAATCATCAGTACCAATTTTTACATTTCTCCTAACTTCCGTAAGGGTTGGCATATTTGCTTCATTAATCGGGATTCTAATACCTTCGATTGAAATAAATTCTCCTAATTGATTTTGGTTAATACGAAATTGTAATTCTCCTTCGGAATTTATCTCCCTATTTCCCAATGTCACAATCCCGCCTTTATAGGTTACAATTCCTACATTGGCATCTTTTAAACTCGTTCCCGTAATAGTTATATACATATTTTCGATAATACGGTTTCTATCATATGTTTTACCGATGGTTACACTTGTAACAGTAAACCTCGTCTGATCAAAAGCATATACGAATTGCTCAGGCAAAAGACTAATCCCCATAATTAAAATCATAAACCATGATAAACAAAACTTAATTCCTTTATGCATATATTCATCCCCCGTCTAATAAGTGAAGTACCTGTCACCGCAGTTATTAAATCTTGTTAATTTTCTAGTATTACAAACAATCCAGCTTTTTGGGTGGTACAGGTTACCTTTTGATTAATATAGTCGATATAACTTATTTCTTTGTTCCAAGTTCTTCTTATTTCATCGTAGCGATATATATTTAAATTAGCTCCATTGCTATTTTTATAGGGTATGGATACATCTATCGTGTTCCACCTGCAATTTTGAGCCCTTATTTCTATAAAATCGGATTTTACTATCCTTTGCCCTAATTTAGTTTTTACCCCCTGGACCACTCTCGGTTCCGCTCTTCCTATATATAAATTTACCTCTGAATTATTGCCCCCTAGGTTGTAGAAACTTACATCTGCATATTTTGACTTTGTATATAATTTTCCTATATAATCGCCCATGTAGGTCTTATAGTTTATTCTTCTAGTCCAAACCTCTTTCCCCATTAATTCATCCAAATCTAATTCCACTATCGTCCTATTAGTGTATCTTCCACTTAGGTATAGGGTATCTGTACTTACTTTGATATCTGCTAGTACATCTCCTTTTAAATCTCTATTTTTAACTTTGTACTCTTCCGTTGGTATGTTATCTCTATCTCCCCTAGGTAACACGCTAAGGGTCCCATATGTTATTGTAGAATGGTTATTATCATTTTGAATTATTATATTGTATAATCCTGAACCAAGCCTTCTTGGCAAGTATACAACTAAATATGTATTTCCTTTATTGTCTTTTTTAATTATTATATAATCTGCTTCTTTTTCGTTAAAGAAAACCCTTATAGAAGATGTATAAAAGAAATCCCCATAAATCTTGATATATGTATCTGACGAATAATCTTCTATTACCGTTTGATTGAGGATTTCCTTATCTGTTACAGAAGGGGAAGCCATGGTTGTAAATTCCCAAGTGATTGGACTGCTATATCTTTCTTCTTCTACCGCATCATTTCTTAATACCCTCCCAGCTATTCTTACAATATAGTCTGTTTGAGGGGATAGTGGTTTTATAGGAATATACAGATAAGCTTCCTTTTTAGTTCTATCTTTTTTAAAGATATATGTGTAATCATCATCATTTGGATTGGCTAAATCATTTCTACACATATTCAAAAATTCCGTATCCAGGTATTCTATATTACTACCAATAGCTTTTATGCTACTTGAAAGAAGAAACTCTATTCCTACAGGTGAATTAAATTCTAGTTTCCCATCTATGTCCTCAAAAGTTACTTTAAGGAAACTTCTATCCTTTAAGGCATTATGGGGAAGTTCTCCTTCATCAATCCAAGGATATCCTCCGTTTGACTTTGGATAAACATCTGTTACTTTCGGGGTTGATTTAGATAATAAAGAAAATCTTGCGGTATCTTCGATGTAATCTTTATAATTATATTGAAGCTTATCTTTAAGGGTAACCTTTTCGTTAAATCTTAACCCATAATTATATAAAACCTTTAAATCTACCCCTGATGTAAATTCCCTAAGGCCTTTTCCTGGTGAGTATACAACTATGATTTTATAATCCCCAGAATGATTGTATTCCCTGAATTTATCCAGCACATCTTTTCTAAACTCCATATTAAGCCTTGTATTACTTACTACCCTTATATCTCTTTTTTCTATGATTATATCCTGTTCCTCTATCGGAAGAGATAAGGCTCTTCCCGATATGGGTCTTAATATTATCTTTTCGACTCCCTGTCTTAGGTTTTCTCCGATTAAGGTGTAATCCCAATATCTAAGGTCTTTATCGAATACGCAATCCGATGTATAGTCTATTACAACTTCTATATCTGAATTATTAAGTCCTCCTGAAAGCTTTTCTACATCCTTATCTTCTAATGTTAAGGTTAACTTAGTATCATTTTCATATTTAACTCTTTGCTTGGGTATTACAATTTCCCATGCACCATTTTTGATGTTTTTGAGAACAATTTGCTTGATATCTTTCTTAAAATCCTGTCCTGTTATAGTAATATTTTTAGAATTATATCGACCTATGATGGGTATCCATATTTCTTCTCCTTTATATTTCAACTCTAGATTATAATTCCCTGCATATTTTTCTTGGGAGAACTTTTCTGCATTGCTGCCTTTAATTTTTACTGTAAGTTCCCTTTCATTGCTAATTGTAAAATCACTTTTGTTAATTATAATGGTATTATTACTATCCATAATATTTACCAAGCGGATACCTTCCAAATCCTTCGTAAAATTCTTATCCCCATATACGGTAAAATCCCATTCACCTTTTTCATAAATGTCTGTTACTTTTGCCCCATTGTTTTTCATACGGCCATATACAACTCCTTCTACGGTTTGAGAAGGAACCTTTGTATCTTTTTCCAGTCCCCAAGAAGTACTTTGGGGAATCATACCAATTAATATTAATGGAATAAGAGCTAGACAAAATCCTTTTATTTTTGTAAGATATAAACTTTTCAAAACACAATTCCCCCTTAAGTATAAAGATTGGCTTATTGTTTTTATCGTCATATTATGTAAATATCTTTATAATAAAAACAACCCCTATTTCGGGGTTATTTTTTGGTTTTATCTAATATAAAGTGTAGATATTCTAAAAATTCATCTTTTAAATCATCACGATTAAGGGCAAATTCGACGGTTGCCCTTAAAAAGCCCATTTTATTTCCTACATCGTATCTTTTCCCTATAAAATCATAGGCATAGATAGCCTCTTCCTCTGAGAGCTTTTTCAAGGCATCGGTTAATTGTATCTCTCCCCCTGTCCCAGCTTCCTGAACTTCAAGATAATCAAAAATTCTAGGGGTAATAATATATCTTCCAAGAATTGCTATATTTGATGGTGCCTCTTTTGTCTTTGGTTTTTCAACCATATCAGTTACTTTATAAACCCTATTTTCTATATGTTTAGCCCCTATTATTCCATATTTATTAACATCTTCATCAGGAACCTTTTGCACCCCTAAGATAGAAGTCTTAAATTCATTAAATATTTCTATCATCTGTTTTAAACAGGGATTTTCTGAAACAATGATATCATCCCCTAATAAAACTGCAAAAGGTTCGTCCCCGATAAAATTTTTTGCAGTTAATATTGCATGTCCTAGGCCTTTGGGTTCTTTTTGGCGGATATAATGGATATTTGCTAGTTCTGAGGCTTGTCTTGCTAACTTTAAAAGTTCTACTTTCCCTTTTCTTTCTAAGTCTAATTCTAGTTCTATAGACTTATCAAAATGATCCTCTATGGACCTTTTACTTCTTCCTGTAACAATAATTATATCTTCTATACCTGAATTTACTGCTTCCTCTACGATGTACTGAATGGTTGGTTTATCCACTATGGGGAGCATTTCTTTAGGCTGTGCCTTGGTTGCAGGGAGAAATCTTGTTCCTAGCCCTGCTGCTGGGATAATTGCTTTTCTTATTCTCATGGTTTTCTCTCCTATATTTTGGGCTATTATAATACCCTATACTTTTTTAAGATTCTTCACTACGCTCAGAATGGCAGCTTAATACAATTAACTCCAGTCATCCTGGGTAGAGCGAAGGTTCTTAGTTTCTCCATTATGTTCTAAATAACAGGAAGTAGGTATGGTCCTTTCCTGATTAACTGTAGAATTAATCTTTATATTTAAAAAATTTATTCCCATGGATGCGTGATTTATCTCCATTTCGTAAGTGATTTTAATTTCACCTTCCCCCTCATATAAATCTGTATTAATTTTTTTAGCTAAGACGGAAATAACCAAAGCTCCCTGACTAGTATCATAGTAAGTTGTATGCTTTTTATTAAGCTCGAAGGTCATATTGGAATTAATCCCCCCAAACCTCATAACCGACACCTTACCATTATCAATCTTTATTGTAGTCACTGTATCTTCTTTGTCTTCATTTTCCTCTTTATATGTTAGATATTCTTTATTATTTTTTATATAATAATATCCTGGGGCAACTATTTCAACAGCATCCTCATGCCCTTCGTATTTTTGTGTTCCTAGTATGGATAAAATAACTTTCTGACCCTTTTGTGTATTTTTCATGATTTACTCCTTCTTAGTACTTTTCTATATCTATTTTTTGCACTGGCGGTATCATTTTTTTAAGAACAATGGCTGCTATTTGTTCAAACTTTGTTGTATTATCACTGACATAGAAAAAATGATTAGGAGAACTTTCTGATTCTCTTAAGCCCTTTTTATTTGCTAAAAGTTCCTTTAGATTCATTGCGGCCTCTAGAGCAGGATTTACTAATTTAACCTCAGGCCCAATTACATCTTGTATAACCCCCATAAGAAGAGGGTAATGGGTACACCCAAGGACTAGTGTATCTATTCTTTTTTCATAAAATGGCTCTAAATATTTTTTAGCTACTAAATAAGCAATATCGTTATCTGTCCAGCCCTCCTCTGCTAAGGGAACAAATAAGGGGCATGAAGATGAAAAGGTTTTTATATTTCCATTGTACTTTTTAATAGCATTTGTGTAGCTTTTTGACCTTATGGTTGCTTCTGTGCCAATAATCCCCACTCGGCTATTTCTAGTCGTCTTATATGCCATAACAGCCCCGGGCCCAACCACTCCTATAATAGGAATCTGAAAAGTGTTTTGTACATCTTCTAAGCTGTTGGAGCTAGCTGTATTACAGGCAATAATAATTGCCTTAATATTCCTTGTAAGTAGGAACCTAATAATTTGTTTTGAATATTTAGTTACAGTTTCTTTAGATTTACTTCCATAAGGGACCCTTGCAGTATCTCCAAAGTATATTATTTCTTCATTAGGAAGCACCTTTAGTATCTCGCTAACTACTGTAAGCCCCCCGACCCCTGAATCAAATATTCCTATGGGACGATTGTCCATTTGTATTCCCCTTCTCCATTAGTTTTCTACTTTTTTTAGAGCTAATTCAATAAGTGTATGACAAAGTTTCTGCTTTGGAATACCAGCATTCTCCCAAAGCATAGGATACATACTGATGGAGGTAAAACCAGGCATCGTATTTATTTCGTTAAAAATCACCCTATTAGTATCTTTTTCCACAAAAAAGTCGACCCTTGATAACCCTAAACCTTCAACAGCCTTAAATATACGTATCGCTTTGGCTCTAATTTCATCGACAATTTCCTTTTCTAAATTTGGGGTTAATATTGTTTTTGATTCATTATTGTTATATTTTGCATCGTAATCATAGAATTCTGCAGCTGGAATTATTTCACCCACTCCTGAGGCAGATACATCTTCATTTCCTAGAACGGCACACTCTACTTCCCTACCTATTATGGTCTCTTCTATTAGTATCTTTCTATCATGAAGGGCTGCTATATTTAGACCCTTTATTAATTCTTCCCTATTATGAGCCTTAGTTATCCCTACAGATGAACCTGCATTGGAAGGTTTAATAAAACATGGATAGGCAATAACATCTTCTATCCTTGATACCGTATCATTTATATTCTTTAATTCTTCCTTATATACGACGGTATATAAAGCTTGCGCAATATTTTGTTTTTCTATAATAATTTTGGTATATACCTTATCCATAGAAATACCCGAGGCTAAAACCCCACACCCCACATATGGGATATTTGCCATTTCTAGCATTCCCTGGATGGTCCCATCTTCTCCATACATGCCATGAAGTACAGGAAACACCACATCTATAGGAATTATTTTAAATTTATCCCCAGCAATTTTCACTAAACCCTTAATGGTAGCATCGGGACTTATAAAGGCAGGGGTTGCAAATCTTTCCCATTCCCCTGATTCTATATGTTTAATAGGACCGTTATATAACATCCACTTACCCTTTTTTGTTATACCTACGGTAAGAACAAAGTATTTATTTGTATCAATACTGCTTATTACATTTTTGGCAGATACTAAGGAAACCTCATGTTCCGAGGACTGTCCCCCAAAAAGTACAACTACTGTCTTTTTATTATTCAATCCAATCCCTCTTTTCAAATGATATATAGTATTATTGTATGACCTTAGGCTTATTAGAATCATAAATATGTATAATTTATTATTTATCATATTTTTATGCTCAGGCATAATGAAGGATTTTATCACTTATGCCCATTACCTATACATTTTAATGTTTTATGTTAATGAATTCAAGTTCTTTTATTATAGATAAAAACCCAATAAAACAAGGCACATGAATGTGCCTTGTTTTATTGGGTTAGGACTGAATTTTTATTTTGTATTATTTGTAATATCTTTTCTTGCCTTCCATTTTCAGCATTAATATAAACTATGAATGGATTTTTTTCATGTACGCCCTTAAACTCGTAGCAAAGTACCTCCCTTTTAGATTCTAATGGAATAACTGCCATATTTACTTTTTGGATTTTAAAATTGGAGGTTATCTTTTCCCTTGCTTCTTCTTCAGTTAATTTTATTTCTGGCAACTTTCTATCGTGGTGCATCATTATATACCCCAAAGATTCAAAACCTATTATCTCTCCATTATTCATGGATACCTTTACTTTAATTAAATCGGGGTACATTATTACTTCGTCTATTTGAGGAGCAAAATTTATAACAACCGTACTATCTACTTTTTCATAATAACTAGGCTTCATATGGGGATAGTCTTTTTCCTTTAGAAATTGCTCCGCCTTTTTTCTAGCTTCCTCTAGATTTATTTCCTTTCCGGAAGACTGTGCTTCTGTGTAATTTAACATCCAAAGAATCATACCTTTTTGTTGAGTCACATCCACTGAAATTGTCGGTTCATCTTGATTTTTTAAAATTACTTGGTAACTATATACTGGGATTGTGTGTTCTACCTTTGTATCTGTTTGACCTGTTTGTTTAATGGAATTAATTTTATCTTTACCTATAAAATCTTCAACTATTTTTTCTCCTTCTTCTTTTGTAATCTTTCTTTTATTCCTAAGCATCCTAGGTTCCATCTTTTCTATATGGTCTGAGAAGGGGCCATCGTAAATTAATGTAGGAATATCCTGGAATTGCTTACTAACCTCCGATATTGAACCTGTTATTTTCTTACCTTCCCCCTTAGCCAAATCTTGATATCCCGCCTTTTCTACCTTTTCCCAGTCTATTCTGCTGCCATTATTGATTTCTTGCTTTATATTATTTAATTCCTTAGAAAGAGCCTTTGCATATTTTTGTATCTGAGATACCTTTTCCCAGTCTTCTTTATCTAATTCATGCCCTCCTATTGCCTTATTCGTCATGGCAAAGGAAAAGTCACTGGCTTGGGATAGAAACTTTAAGGCTTTTGAAATACTAGCATGCTGATAAGGTAAATCCCCCAGGTTTCCTTGGGCTGAGGAAGCTTCTCTCCAAATCTGAGCAAATATTGGAGCACTTTGATCGGGATTTTTAGTGAGTTTTGTTTTTGATAGCAAATTATCCATATTGTCTACATAGGTAACCGTTTCATAAAAAGACTTTTGGAAACGATTTTGTAAATATTGTCTATAATTTAGCTTTTGCTTATACTGGTATATGCCAAAACCCAGAGTAAGAGCCAAAACCACCATTGTAATACTATACATTTGGACTCTGGATAATTGTTTTTTCCATTGATAAAATTTGTTATTTCTTTCTTTCAAAAAATTCACCTTCTTAGTATCTTATTTTTTACCAAAAACATGCTTTCCTATTCGTTTCGTAATCGGTACTGACCAAATCCATTTACTTTTAGCTGTTGCAGGGTTCCAATAATATATCGCCCCACCGGTAGGATCCCACCCATTTAAGGCATCCCTTGCCGCTTTAAGGGAGGAGTCCCCCGGGTCTAGATTAATCTGACCATCTTTCACAGCATCAAATGCCCCTGGTTGATAGATTACCCCCGCTATGGTGTTGGGAAAAGATGAATGCCTTACCCTGTTTAAAATCACTGCTCCAATTGCAACTTGACCTTCATAGGGCTCTCCCCTTCCTTCCCCATGGATAGCCGATGCCATAAGCCTCACATCCTTACCTGAGGCTGAATCTCCTCCCCCTCTTTGTGAATTATCTTTAACTTGAATTCCTATTTTTTCAAGGGTTTGCTGTCCTGCTATGCCATCTGCCTTTAATCCATTTTTAGATTGAAAGGACTTAACAGCCTCCCAAGTTTTATACCCGTATTTGCCATCTGCATTACCTGTATAATATCCCCATTGCTTTAGTTTTTGCTGTATCTGCCTTACTACATCTCCTTCCGAGCCCCAGGTATACGTAGCAGCCTCTATGGTCTTAGGGGTAACTAAATAAACCCACCCACTAAAACCAAGATTAATTATCATAACGGCAGAAAGTACTATAAGTGATATCTTTTTAAAATCCATAACCTACCTCCTGTATCTATTTTGCAAATACATGCTCTCCTATTTGAGTTATAATTGGTCTTGACCATATCCATTTGCTAGTTGCCGTTGACGGATTCCAATAATATATCGCCCCCCTGAAGGATCCCAGCCATTTAGAGCATCTTTTGCTGCTTTAATAGAACCTTCATCCGGAGTCAGGTTTATTTGACCGTCTTTTACGGCATCAAATGCCCCCGGTTGATAAATTACTCCTGCAATAGAATTAGGAAAGGACGAATGTCTGACTCTATTTAATATAACCGCCCCCACAGCTACTTTCCCTGTATAGGGTTCCCCCCTAGCTTCTCCGTGGATTGCAGCGGCTAAGAGGTGTACGTTCTTATTTCCCTCAGAAGCAGTATGGCCTGTGGGGATTCCTAAAGCGGCTAAGGTAGCACTACCTGTCACCCCATCCACTGTAATTCCATTTTTTCTTTGGAAACCTCTTACAGCAGACCAAGTTCCATAACCATATACCCCGTCTATATTGCCCTTATAATAACCCCAGTTTTTTAGCCTTCTTTGAATCTCACGGACTGTCTCACCCCTAGAGCCCCAGGAGTATATTTTTTTGCTGCCGGAAGTGCCTACTCCTGTACTAATGCCAATTTTACTTAAGGTAACCGGCCCCGCTATACCATCTGCTTTTATGCCATGTTTTTGTTGAAACTTTCTTACAGCTGCCCAGGTCTTGTATCCGTATTTCCCATCTACATTGCCATAATAATACCCCCATTGCTTTAATTTAGTTTGAATCTGTCTGACCCCACTTCCCTCCGAACCCCAGGTATATGTAATAGCTTCTACCGACTCCGGAGTAATATATGAAGTAAATAATGCTGCTGAGCTGCTTATTATCGCGCCAATAATAAGTAAGCTTATGGCAATTTTCTTTGTATTCATCGTGAGCCTCCTAGTTCGCCTTTATTTCCATAATAGTATTTGTGAAAATATAGTTTTTTATCCAAAAAGGAGAATAAAAACAGATGCATAATGCATCTGTTTTTATTCTCCTATACTTCTTCCAAGGACTCTTATATAATTTACATAGGGATCTGCCGTTCCCTGCATCTGACAATTTTCCTCTTTCAAAATCTTTACATAGTCTATAATATCTTTGGTAATTCTTTCTCCCGGGCATATTATCGGAATACCCGGAGGATATGCCATAATCATCTCGGCACAAATTTCCCCTGCACATTCCTCTAAGGGGATTGCCCTTTTATGGCTATAAAAAGCATCCCTTGGTGATACTATAAGTTCTGGCATATCGGGAAGGCAAATTATATTTTTTACATCATGGACTCCCCTTTTCTTTGCAATATCTGCCACTGCATCCACCAGTTTGTCTATATCTTCTTTTTTATCTCCCAAACTTATAACAGCCATAACATTGTATATATCAGACATTTCGACTTGTATACTATATTCATCTCTTAAGACTTTTTCCATTTCAAAGCCACTGATTCCAAGTCTTCTAACATGAATCCCTAACTTGGTTTCATCCAAATCATAGCAACCGGGATTTCCTATTAGTTCTCTTCCAAAGGCATATATTCCTTCTATTTCATTTAACCTCTTTCTAGCATACCTACAGAGCCCTAGGGTTTCTTCTAACATCCCCTCCCCCTTAGTGGCTAGTAGCTTCCTAGCCGTATCAATGGAGGCCATAAGTAGGTACGAAGCACTAGTTGTAAAAGTTAAATTGATTACCTGTTTTACTTTTTCTTTCTCAATCATATTTCCCCTAAGAAGTAGGACTGAACTTTGGGTTAAGCTGCCCCCTGTTTTATGGGTGCTACATGCACTCATATCTGCCCCGACCTCCATAGCTGTCAAAGGAAAGTCATCATGAAAATGCATATGGGCTCCATGGGCCTCATCTACCAAAACTGCCGTACCATTTCTATGGGCACTTCTCACGATTGCCTTAAGGTCTGATACTGCTCCATAATATGTAGGATTAACAACAAAAACTGCCTTTGCGAAATCATGGATTTCTACTGCTTTTTTTATAACAGATGCTGCCACTCCCATGGCAATGCCCAATTCTTCATTAATCTCTGAGGGTACATATATTGGGATTGCTCCAGATAAAATGACGCCTCCTATAGTTGACTTATGTGCATTCCTTGGAATAATTATCTGCTCCCCTGGTCTTACGGCACTCATAATCATGGCCTGTATTCCCGAGGTTGTGCCATTTACTAAAAAGTATGCACTCTCAGCCCCAAAGGCATCTGCTAAATATTCCTCTGCTTCCTTAATAACTGAAATGGGGTTACAGGCATTATCAAGATCCTCCATCCCATTTACATCCGCCTTCATTGTATTTTCACCTAAAAACTCTAAAAGTTCCGGATTTCCATGACCATATTTATGTCCTGGCACATGAAAGGGTACAATATCCTTATCCATATGTTCTTTTAGAGCCGTAAATAGAGGGGTTTTTGTATGATCAATTCGGTTCACTTATCTGCCTCCAATTCTTAATTGCATAAAATTTATTATAATGATAATCAAAATATGAGTTTTATGCAATACAAACTTTTTAAAGATTCTTCCCTACGTTTAAAATGATAGAAGGTTGATATTTAGAATTCCAGTAATTAAAAAAGAATTATGAAATTATCATAATCCTTTTTCAACAAATTGATATTTCTTGTTGACCTTTTTCCCTTGCCACCATTCCACGATTTTAAACTTTATTTTAATGGGAATTTCCTCTTCATAAGCTGCTTGGGTTATTATTTTATATTCTTCTTCACTAAGAACCTGTTTTAAATCCTCCTTCGTATCTTCCGGGACTACCCCGTGGGTCACATCAACAAAACAAAGAGGAGGAAACATAACACACCACCAGTTCTTTCCTGTAGCTTTCCCTATGGATACTTTTAGCGCTTCATACTCCCCTGTTGGAAGAATGATATCTCCATATTGCTTCGTTGGAAATACCGCAGGGCCTAAGGTAACTTTAACAGGATAATTTTTACCCCATTTCTTTATTATTTCCTTTGCTATTTCTTCCATCTTATTGCTATTTTTAATAAGGATGTCTCTTGTTACCTCTATTTTATCAGAGGTAGAAAGTAGGGGAGTCATTTCTTCTAAAATAGCATCCCTTACTTCTATCTTCATTTCTTGGTCTTCTCTAGAATCACTATTTGCTACGACATGAAATCTAATAACATGATTTGCTAAGGAAGTTTGGATGGCTTCTGAGTATCCTTTAGTATAATTTAAAATGACTCCTGTAATGATACTTCCTAGGATTATAGATACAAGGAGTATGGATTTTTCCCTTTTAAACCAGTTGATTATTTTCATTAATAATTCCCCCTTTTTGGTATATTTTTATTGTTTCCATTTATAATCCTTTTATACCATAAATTTATTTTGCCTGTCCTATACGGCGGATTTTTACATGGATATCAATTATAAAATCCATCTCTTGAAATTCTTCTTCCCAGTTATCCTTTACCTTATTCCACCTTTTGTAATCTTGCCTTTCTAATTCTTTTCCTATTTCTATTACATCTGCCTTATATTCTTCCTGAAGTACTCTAAGGGAGTTACGGATTTCTTCTTTTATAACCTTTTCAAATGCCATTTCAATCTTTTTAATTTCCTTATTGTCCAATGCACTTTCATCAAGTATATATTCATCAAGGTTTCCCTCTGCTTCAATTATGATATTACAAGACAGCTTCCCGTTATCTTCATTAAATCTTATCTTGGACTTGGCGCTAGATACATGATATGCAACATGGAAATCCTTATAAGGAGCACTAACCTCTAGCCTTCTATTTTTCTTTTTGATCCAAAGAATTCCCTTTATCTGCCTATCGTCAAGCCATCCTGCTAATTCATAATCTTTAATAATTGCTGCCCCGGCAATTTTAATATCTTTTTCCCCAAGATGTATTTGAGGAATGATTGCCATTTTATCTTCTTGAAGGCTTTTAATAAGTTCTCCTAAGGTTTTTTCTTCAAAACGTATGGTTTCCCCTTGGTTGTTTTCAAATAACTGTGTAATATGCATTCCTATCATGGGCTGCATATCGGGGTGAACCTTGACAACATCCTCTGCGGCACCATCGATTGCTACAATGGGAATACTTCTACTAAATTCTGAATTCCTTAAAAAAATATCTAAAACCTCTTTAAATAAGGCTTTATCCTTTAGAAGTTCATCACCTAATACTATTGCCTTAGTATGTCCAAAATAAATTGTCTTGTTAATGCGTCCTTCTAATCCTTTATAGGTATTAGAAAATGTTGGTCCTGTACTAACCTTGGCATATCTTGGTTCTTCAGTTACCCCTTGCTGACCTACAAGTTTTGGAAGGTTAGGGATACTAAAAGCTACCCTGAATTTTGTCCAATGGGTATTCAAATTAGGATCATCTTTTTCTTCATCAAATATAAATTTATCTATACCTATCGCTAAGACAAATGCCCTTCTATCTATGCTCATTCTATCCCAGCAGCCTGTAAGTATAGTCACTATTAGTATAGTGGATAAAATAAATATCTTATTTCTTTTCAATGGGTTCACCTAGCTTTCTTACCCTTGCAATAATCAGAAGAATGAGAGGTATGGGAAGAATAAACAAAATCCTAAAATAGTTTCTAATAAGTTTTGTCCATTCTAAAGTTTCTACAATATTATTAGGAATAAGAGATATAAAATATAAAACAGGTACTAAGGGAAGTACTAAAAATCGCTGTTCCCTAGCTTTGATAAGCCTTGTAATAATCAAGCTAATAAAATATAAGCCCGCACTGATAAATGAGAACACAGATAAAATCCAAAAAATCATCATAAGAGCATCTTGTCTTTCAATAAAAGCACCGGGGATTTCTATTACTTGCATTAAGGTCATAACAGGCCATATTTGCTGTTTTGTCCCTATGGAGCCAAGAACTCCTATGGTGATTATAACTAAAATGGTACTCATAACCCCAACAGCTCCTATGGCGGTAAAAGAGACCCTCCTTAACTTTTTAGGATTATTCACAAGCGGAGCAACCATCAAAAGTAGTTCCACAGGGGTATAGGTAAATGCCATAAAATACATTCCCTCTAGCATTTTAGGAATGGGTGTTGTAAACACAGGCATCAGATTGGAAAAATCTGTATCCGGAATTACAAATATCAAAATAATAATTAGGGGAATAAACATAATAAATATAAGAATTTCTCCAAGTCTCGCCCTACACTCATAACCTTTTCGAACCATATAGGAACATATTAAAAGCATGGAGGCTATTATAATCTCAATGGGAGTCCTAGGTAGGAGGACCTGTTTTGTCAATTCTCCAAACACCCTTAGCTCAAGGGATATACTAAAACATAATTTTATAGCTAAAAGACTGCTTAAGATAATTCCAATAGGTTTTGATAGTATTTTAGAAGAAAACTCAACAAAGGTATCCCCCGGAAATCTCATAGCTATTTCTGTTACAAGGTATCCATAAACAAATGCCAGTAAAGTTGAAAGAATAACAATTATCCACGCATCCTGATTTGCAAATTCAGCCGCACTCCTAGGAAAAAAAAGTACGGATGTACTAAATAAATCTAAAATGAGTAGTATTTCTACTTGTCTAATAGAAGCCTTATCATTTTTAGAAAACATAATGCCCTCCTACTCATTCTTTTTTTTATCTATTCTTAAACGTATTCTTTCATTAGGTCTAGCAAAAATTGGCCTTCTTCTCATCATAAATATAGGCAACCTAAAGATAGAGTCCTTCAAATCTTCATATTCATTGATGCCGGAAGAAACATAGGGAGACATATATGGGATATTAAAACTCTTTAAGGAAACAAGATGAATCAATACAATCAAACTTCCAAGCAAAAATCCATAAAGACCAAGGGTCGCTGAAGATATGATAATAAGATACTTTACAAGTCTTAGACCCACGGTTAGAGAATTATCGGGAATGGCAAAACTAGAGATAGCCGTAACCGCCACAATTATGACTACAACCGGGCTAACTATTTTAGCTTCAACAGCAGCCTGTCCAATGATAATCCCCCCTACAATCCCGATGGTGCTTCCTATGGGCCCTGGGAGCCTTGTTCCTGCTTCCCTAAGAAGCTCAAATGCCAATTCCATCAATACGACTTCTACGACTGAGGGAAAAGGGACTACTTCCCTCGATGCCGCTATAGCCATAGTAAGAGGAGTCGGTATCATAGAAGGATGGTAATCCGTTAAGGCTAAATAAAATCCTGGTATCGCTGCCGCAAAAAATGCTGCAATATAACGGATAACCCTAGTAAAACTCATAATAGTCCAACGCTGATAATAATCTTCTGCCGATTGAAAAAAGCTATTTAATGTGGATGGAACCAAGAGTACAAAAGGGGTAGTATCCACGATAATGACAATTCTTCCTTCTAATATGGCTGCAGCCGCCTTATCGGGCCGTTGGGTCGATTGAATTTGTGGAAAAGGGGTTTTCCAGTCGTCCTCTATAAGATGTTCTATATATCCACTATCTAATATTCCATCTATTTCAAATCTATTTAAACGTTCTTCTAAATCCTTTAATATATCTGGTCTAACTATATCCTCTATATACATAAGAGCGATATCTGTTCTGCTTCTAATTCCTATCTGAAGCTGCTTTACTTTAAGTTTTGTATCCCTTATTCTTCTTCTTATAAGGACAGTATTTATCCTTAGGGCTTCACTAAAGCCCTCCTTAGGCCCCCTTATAACAATTTCCGAATCCGGCTCTTGTACACCTCTGCCGGGCCACCCCTTTGTGGCTACTATAATAACCTTGGCATAGCCATCTATAAAAAGTGCTGTATCTCCTGAAAGTATAGCTAAAGCGGCTGCATCTAGTGTATCTTCTTCTTTTATATCTGCAGTTGTAATTCCCCCATCACGGATAAAATCGAAAAGTGATGTTTTTATCTCATCTATACTGGGTGGAACCTGCCTAACTTGTATCATTAGCTGTTCTAATAAGGAACCTTCTATAATTTGTCTGTCTGTCATTAAATCAATATATGCAATAAACATATTTACATTTTTATTTTTGCCTATGGGAAATTTTCTTCTTACAAAATCGCCACAATCCTTAAAAAGCATTTCAAGATTTTCTATATTTTCATTTAGATTTTTAGAAAGAGGTATTGTAATCTTATTTTCAGCGTCATGAAAGACATCCTCTCTTTTTTTATTGTAGAGTTTATTCCCAAACCACTTTTTAATTTTACTCATCTTAAACCTCCATATTAGCATTAGCTCAATACTTTAAGGACTATAAAAACTCCCAATCCGCCTATAATATATATAAGGCCGATATATCTTGCCCATTTAGCTTCCTCTACATATTTTTTTGATTTAAGAACTATGGCATCATTAAAGATAGTAAGAACACCAATTCCTACAGTTAATACCATAAACCATACAGAATATAAACTTTTTATTTTTTCGAATATAAGACCCATAAATTACCACCATCATATTTTTTATATTTATTTCATTTTCTGTATTTTTTACTAATTTTATTCACAAAAAAAGCCTTCAGGAAATTTTCCTGAAAGCTTTATTTTGCAGCTTCTCTTCTTACATACTTAATAACTGCTCTTTCTTGATTTTTAATATGTTCTGTTGCAACTTTTTCTGCTAGGCTTGGATTTTTATTTTCGATGGCATGAACAATTTGTTCATGTTCTTCTTGTATCGCTTTAAAGTCACCAAAACTCTTTAAATATGCAACTCTATATCTATGAATCTGTTCCCTTAAATTATTTACTATTTGAATAAGCTTTTCATTCTTGGTTGCCCCAAAAATAATATCATGGAATTCTGTATCCTTTTTAATCATAGTATCCACATCTTCTTCTTTAGCTGCATCAGAAAATATATCCATGGTCTCCTTTAACTGACCCAAATCTTCCTTTTCCATCTTATCGCAGGCAAGCCTTACAGCTAAAGCTTCTAATACACTCCTTACCTCAAGTACATCTTGAATGTCCTTTTCCGTAATATTAGCGACCTGTGCCCCTTTTCTCGGCACCATTACAACAAATCCTTCCAATTCTAATTTTCTTATGGCTTCTCTTATAGGTGTTCTGCTAACCCCCATCTTTTCCGCCAATTGTTTTTCCATAAGTCTCTCCCCTGGAAGCAAGTCTCCAGATAATATGGCTTTTCTAAGTGTATTAAACACAACATCCCTAAGGGGAAGATATTCATCTAAATTCAAATTTAATGCATTTTTATCCATCGTTATCTCTCCCTGTTAAATATGGTAGTAACAAATACATCCTTTGCCTTGTTATGAAGCTTAAGCTCCTTACTAACTGCCTGGGCCTGTTTTTTTTCCTCAAAAATCCCATATACTGATGGGCCACTGCCACTCATTAATGCGCCTAGTGCCCCATATTCTACCATGGTCTGTTTAATCCTATCAATAGCTGGATATTCCTTTATGGTTACGCTTTCTAATACATTCCCAAGATTTTTAGCAATAAGATTTAAATCCCCTTTTTCGATGCCCTCAATAACCTTTTTTGTATCAGGCCTTAAAGATAGTTCATTTAATTTAAGGTTTTTATAAATATATGCCGTAGATACATTAATAGATGGTTTAGCAATAACTAAATAACAAAAAGGCATGGGGGGTAATTTTGTGAGTTTCTCCCCTATACCTCGGGCTAGGGCTGTTCCCCTTAAAATGCAATAGGGTATATCTGCCCCTAATCTAACACCTAAGCCCATTAATTCTTTCTTTGGGATATTTAAATTAAACAATGCATTGAGTCCCACAAAAACCGCAGCTGCATCGGAGCTTCCTCCTGCAAGACCCGCCGCTACAGGTATTCTCTTTTGAAGTTCTATTAATATTCCATCCTTAATACTATAAGTTTCAGTCATTAGTTGGGCAGCTTTATATGCAAGATTTTTCCCATCCTCAGGGAGCCATTTTAAATTCGTTTTTAGCTTAATCCCCGGAGCCCTCATTTTTCTAATGGTAATATGGTCATATAGGTTAATACTTTGCATAATCATTTCTACATCATGATATCCATCGGGTCTTTTGCCTAATACATCAAGGGTCAAATTAATCTTTGCCCTAGCTTTAAGTTCTATTTGGTGCATGGTACTCATCATATCATTCCAGTCCTAAGTGGTATACTTAATATTATATACATTATTGCAAATAGAAGTCAATAACAGGTAGGAATGTACTTATAATATTATATTAAAAATAAAAGGCCTGCATGAGCAAGCCTTAAATTGCCGATAGTTTTTTAATTATTAGCAATTTCTGTCCCTTATAGATTTTTTCGGGGTCTTCAATATCATTAATGGCTGTTAGTTCTTCTATAGTTGTATTATATCTTTTTGCTATTTTCCATAAGGTATCCCCATCCTGTACCATATATATTATCAGGCTCGGCATATTCATAAGTACATCGGGGTCTATTTCTGTTTCCGCCATATCAATTATAATATCTATTTCTTGTTCATCCATAATTTCTGCATCTACTTGGAACATCATTTTAACCCCAATATCTCTTTCTGATTTAAAAGTATGCATAATATCATCTACATCGACCCTTATATCTACCTTTTTATCGATTGATGCCCCCTCTATATCCATGGTCTGTTTAAAGGGCATCATTGTTTCATAAAGATAAATCGGATTTTCCCTCTCTCCAGTTAAATATATTAATTTTATTTCCGCTATACCCTCTAAACCTATCTTATCATCCATAAGGCGAATATCTTCTATCTTAGGTTTAGCATAAATATTATAGATTTCGGCAATATTGGGGGCATCGGAATCTAGGGTCAGGGATTCTTCTAATACGATACTTTCTCTATCTTTGTTTATTAATCTTTGATAGGGAAGTTTTTGTTTGTTTATTTTTATTTCTTTCCCCGGGCAATATGCATCATCTATAACCTCTATCTTTTCCGCAGAAATTAATCTAATACTAATTAATATAACCAATTCCACTTCCAGTATTCTTTCTTCCCCATCTAAATCAGGTCTAATTTGAATATATTGATTTAATACTTTAATATCAGTGTTGCAATGCATACCTTCACTAGCCCCTGGACATTCTATGGTTCCATTGTAAGGAATTTTATGATCTATGCATTCTATTTCATTTTCGCCCATAACCCCTGCATACAAGGTTCTTATATTCACATCACCTTTTATGGTAACTGAATCCTCTCCTACCTTAGCTTCCTTATTAGAAAGACAAATATCACTTTTTAAAACTTCTTGTATATTAGGTTTTCCTGAAGGTACAGCCAGCTCGTCTTTTATAACCATTTTATCTTGATTTAATCCTGCCGTATTATAAAAAGTGAGAGTTTGCTTTTGAATTTGAACCGGATTCTTACTATTAGCTCCAATGATTATCTCATTTTTCTTTCTTTCAGTTACATTGGCATTCATAGAAACTAAAGCCTTCACGCTAATTTTTCTGCTATTTATCCAAGTATAATCCAAGTGTTCCAAATCATACTCCATAGTATAATTCATTTCTTTCTTAATTCCATCCATATTAATAAAGTTATCCAGGGGCAGACTCCCCGTCATATTATGTACCACCCTTTCAGAACCTTCTGCAGCGTATAGTACATAAACCCTAATCTGTCCTTTATAATTAATCCTATCTGCTAAAATGTCAACCTGTTCTAATTCCACCTTGCCATTCATTTGTAAAACCCTTACCATATCGGGTTTTATATCTGGTACAATAATATCTCCTTCTACAATATCCTGAACTGTTTCTTTACGAATGGGCCGGTCAAATTCTATTGTTTCCTTTATAAGTTCTAATGACATAAATTTCCCTCCTTAAGGACCTTTGTCTATATAAAATGTATGACTTATCCTAAGGAATTTATGACTACGATTTTATATTTTTACAAAAAAATAAAAGCATACAGAATTTGCACACTTTTATCAATCAAAATTTGCTATCTTTAGTCAAAATCCAGCTTTTAAAAAAGAACAAAATCATATAAATTGACTTTGCTCTTTTTCTACTTCATTATAAAAAGAAAGCTCTACTGTTTGAGTTAGGATATCGGTATAACTGTAGGAAATTCTTCTAAAGCTGTTTTCAAAAGCATTTTTAACCCTAACTACGAAAACGCTTGAGTAAGCATCCTCTAGTACTCCTTCATTGATGACGGTTTTGCGCCTACCCTTATTGGTTTTAAGCTTTACCTTTTCACCTACACATTCTTCGATATCTCTCCGAATCTGGGAAAGATCTTGCCTTAGCATCATTCACATCACCTCATCCTATGTCACTTTATAGAGTATATCATACCCTCTTAATAATGTCAATAAATTTTTGATTATATCAAAATCGGCAATAGTATGTCAATAGAAATACGTAAAAATGTTAAACTAAAAATCTTCAAAAAACTACAAAATACTTGGTGCACCTTCCCTATATTTTCCTCTTGTTTGAAAACCTCCTATTCCTTTTAGCCCCGTAATGGTATTTTCTATAATTTCTTCTATCGCAAGAATCTTTGCCATGGAAGCATATGCTATCTTTTCACATATAAAAACCGGATCTAAAGCATGTATCATCACTCTTTCCGGAGAACTGGCAAAATTAGCCCCTGCCTCTATTAAAGCTTCATAATTTGATTGACAGGCTCCAGCAAATACTACCAGTTCATCCATATTGGGCTCATATTCTCTTGCTCTTTTTACTGTCTCAACAAAATGCTTTGAATTCCTATAATTATTTATATTTTTATAATCACTAGTCCCCTTTACTATAGAATCATGCCCGGTTATTACCAATATATCCGGTCTATATTCTCTTAGCATAGATGAAATTTCTAAGGGATGATCCTTTTCTTCTATGTCTTTACCCACGACATCAATTCCCAGTCCTTCGTAAAACTTTAAGCAGACTTTTAAATATGATGGGTCTCCATCTACATGCAGAACCTTCCCCGGCCTTTTTAAAATTGATTCTCCCGAAGCCCTTCTTTGATTTTCTTCTGATAATCTTTTTTTTAATATGCCTCTCATGGTCTTTTCTGCTTTAATTAAAGTGATATCATCTAGGGGATTGCTATAATAGACTTTTTGCAAATCTTGCCACGGGGCATCTGCCAAAATCCTATAATTAAGCCCTGATAATTTCACTATTCCATAGGGTGTTACTTCAGTTATTCGAAAATATAAGTCCCCGCCATAAGACCTCCTAACTACGATATCTCCAACCTTTAGCATATGGATCCTCCTTTCAAAGGCTATAATCCATATTATGTAAAAGTTGGCTTGCTGTGCATAAAAATAAAGTGTAAATGTCTTACCCTTTATTCTTGTTGGAATATCGCATTTTATAAAAAAACAATCCCCTTGACTTATTTCTTATATGCAAACTTTAACCATATTGGGGTAATTAATGTGGTTAGTATAACCATAATTATTACAGGGGCAAAAAAGGCCTCTGGCATCAATCCGACTGCGGCTCCTTTATTGGCAACGATAAGGGCAACCTCCCCCCTTGAAATCATACCTACCCCTATTCTGTAAGATTCTTTAGTTGAATATCCACTTATTTTAGCCCCTAGTCCACATCCAAGGACTTTACTAAATACGGCAACTAATACTAATAAAACCGTAAACATGATAATTGTGTTATTCATTCCCACGATAGAAGTTTTAATACCTATACTAGCGAAAAAAATCGGAGATAAAAACAGGTATGAAAGAATCCCTATTCTCCTTTGTATATAGCGAGATTGTAGGGTGTTGCAAAGAATTAACCCTGCAATGTAGGCCCCTGTTATATCTGCTATCCCAAATTCCTCTGCGACATAGGATAGGATTAAACAAAAGGCAAGTCCAAGTACTGGAATCCTTCTTTTTTTACCCCCTTGCTTACTAAGCCATTGAAAAAAATAATAGGATATAACCCCTGCCCCTATAGCCAATATAAAAAATGCAACTATTTTAAAGAGTATCATTAAAATACTCGGAGCATCGGGGCTAGCCGTGCTGGTTATTATGGTTAAAATAATAATTCCTAATATATCGTCTATTACTGCAGCCCCCAAAATCGCTGTTCCTGATTCAGTCCTTAATTTTCCCATTTCCTGAAGGGTTTCCACAGTAATACTAACCGATGTAGCCGTTAAAATAACCCCAATAAATATATTCTCTAGCCAGTTTTGATTAAAGAGTACAGAAACCAAAGCTCCCCCTATCAATGGAACTACCACTCCTATAATAGCTATAACCAAAGAGGCCTTCCCACTTTTTCTTAATTCCTTTATATCTGTTTCAAGACCTGCTGAAAACATAAGGACAATTACTCCTAATTCTGCGACTAGGGAAATAAATTCTGTTTCCCTTAAAAAATTTATTCCTGCGGGTCCTAGTATAATTCCTGCTATAAGTGCCCCTAAAACTTGAGGCATACTAAACCTCCTGGTAATTAATCCAAAGACTTTTGTAAAAACTAAGATTATAGCTATATCTAATAAAAAGGCTGTGGACATGGTGTCATCTCCTTATGCAATCTATGATAGAAAATCTACAATACTTTAATATTATAGCAATGGGAACAGCTTATTATTCTGGTATGTCCCTATAATTTAAAAAAATCCTTAAGAAATATAAAAGTGTGCAATCTCTGCACACTTTTAATCATATTCCCTCTATTTTTTTCATTACCGAATTAGATAAATCCATTAGTTTTTTATTGGCATCTTCTTCGCTATTTCCTTTGACTCCAAAATAGAACTTTATCTTTGGCTCTGTCCCCGACGGTCTTGCACAAACCCAGGCACTATTTTCTAGATTGAAATATAATACATTGGATTTTGGAAGATTTATTTTAGTTTCTTCGTTGGTTACTTTATTTATTACAATTTGTTTTTCATAATCTTTTATTTCTAATATTTTCATTCCAGCAAATTCTACAAGAGGACTATTTCTTAGAAATTCAAGAATTGTTTTGATTTTTTCTAGGCCTTCTATGCCTTTTAAAGTAATAGAGTTTAGGGATTCTTTATAATACCCATATTTTTTATATAAATTTTGTAAGCCTTCATATAAGGTTATGCCCTTATCCTTATAAACTGCCGCCAATTCACAAGCTAGCATTGAAGCTACTACGGCATCCTTATCCCTAGCATAGGTTCCAGCTAAATATCCATAACTTTCCTCAAAACCAAACAAATATTCGTTTTTCCCACTTTCTTCAAAGTATTTTATCTTTTCTCCAATATACTTAAATCCCGTTAATACTTCAAATAAGGAAATATCGTATTCTTTAGCAATAGCCTCAGCCATCCTTGTTGTCACTATGGTTTTAATAAGAGCTCCGTTCCTTGGAAGGATATCCTTTGCCTTTTTAGCAGATATTATATATTCTGCTAAGAGGACTCCTGTCATATTTCCCGTCAAAACTATGTATTCTCCCTTTTCGTCCCGAACTAAAACCCCCATCCTATCTGCATCAGGATCAGTGCCTATGATAATATCCGCATTGTTTTCTTTTGCTAATTTGATAGCTAGTTTAAAAGCCTCTGGATCCTCAGGATTAGGATATGATACTGTAGAAAAATTAGAATCGGGTTTTTCCTGTTCTTTAACAATAATTACATTTTCAAAGCCTACTTCTTTTAAAACCCTCCTAACCGGTTTATTTCCCGTTCCGTGGATAGGGGTATAAACAATGGTAATATCAGAAGCCATCTTTTTAATAATATCCCTGTTAATACTTTGGCCCTTTACTGCCTCGATATAGGCATCGTTAAGTTCTTCTCCTATTACATTAAAAAGACCTTTTGACTTGGCTTCTATCTCATCTATGGTCTTTACTTGCCTAAAATCGGTTATCTTATTAACCTCTTTGATTATTTCCTCATCTAATGGCGGTGGCACCTGTCCCCCATCGGACCAATATACCTTGTACCCATTATATTCTGGTGGATTATGACTGGCAGTTATAACAATCCCCGCTACACATCCTAAATATCTAACAGCAAAAGAAAGTTCTGGGGTTGGGGTTAGTTCTTTAAATATATATGTTTTAATACCACTTCCATTTAAGACTAAGGCAGCTTCTGTTGCAAATTCTTTTGAATAATGCCTTGAATCATAAGCAATAGCAACGCCTTTTTCTGTATTTTCCAATCCCTTATCTAAAATATAATTTGCAAGACCCTGGGTTGCCTTCCTAACTGTATATTTATTCATGCGATTTGTTCCTGCCCCTATGATTCCCCTTAGACCCCCTGTACCAAATTCCAAATCTTTATAGAATCTTTCTTTAATTTCATTCTCGTCGTTTTTTATTTTTATTAATTCATTTTTGGTTTCCTCATCAAAATAATCATCTTTTAACCAACTCTCATAGCCTTTAACAAAATCCATTGTCTTCCACCCCTTTATACATATTTTATTTATATTTATACTACAGTTTTACTCTCCCATATTACCATTTTCTAGGGCTGAGCCAGTATCTTTTTTATCCTCTTGAAGGGTAAATAAGAATTGTTTTTCCTTTTTACCTTCCTCTAGAGAAGCTGGGAAATGAATAGGACTATATCCTTCCTTTACAAGGGAAATCTTATGTTCTCCAAAGGGTATTTGCCGTTCAACAGGAGATGTACCTATAAAGGTATCGTCTATATATACCTCTGCCCCTGGGGGATTGGTATCAACTACCACTTTAACCATCTTAGCCATTTCATTTTCCTCTAATTTTATTTCAATTCTATTGTCTTCTTTTTCCACCTTAAAGTCTCGGCTCCAGTCTTTATAACCCTCTTTTTTTACTATCATATGATAATCCCCATATTCTAGCAATATAATTTCGTTAGCAGGGTATTCAACGTCATTAATAAATATCTTATAATCCGTAGTGCCCTTTGCTATTACTTGGAGTCTTCCAATTTTCTTTTTCATATCCTTTAGGTCAATTTCCCGAACCTGTCCAGCATCTACTTGAATATTTTTTACGACTGGTTCATAACCCGTTCTTTTTATTACTACCTTATGGCTCCCCTCTAAAACTTCTATCTTTTTTGCCTCTTTTATACTTATAAATATATTATTATCTATTTCCACCGTTCCATCCTCATCGGAAGAGTTTACAGCTATATATCCATGGGAAGTTTCAAGATCGATAAATAATGCTTTGTTTTTATAACCTTTTAGGCTTATTCTATCTATTGCACTAATATCTTCTAAAGATATTGGATCATTTTTATACATTGTAATCAATCTGTGGGTATAGGAGTATATTTCATTACCTACTTGTATGGTCTCTGATTCTAAATCTATTATTACGTCCCTAATCCCCTTCTTTTCCCAAGCCTCGCCGCTGATTCTAAAGTATTTCGGGACCCTACTGCCCTTATCATATTTTGTTTGGATTATATCCCCTTTTTTAAATTGCTTTAGGGTCATGGCATTTCCATATAAATCCTTCATTTCTGTTCCACTCTCAATATTAAGGATTAATTGCTCTTCTGTGTCGATATTTATGATTTCTATTTTATTGCTATCTACCCCAGTTACTACTCCTATTGTTTCCTCCATTTCTCCTGTTTCTTCACCCTTTTGGGGATCTTTATCTTCCCTAGAAATACCCTTATCTTCCTTCTTAAACCCATCTTCCTTTCCCATCATGGAATAAAAGATTCCAAACATAATGAATAATATTAACAAGCCTCCAAGCCCTGTTAAAAGCATAAACTTTATAAAATCTGATTGTGATTTAGCATTATTTTTCTTTTTATTAGCCACTACAATCCCTCTTTTCAACCTATATTTTTGTGCCGTATAAACTGACAATTGTATTATACACCAATAATAAAACAAAAAAAAGAAACCTTTTCAGGTTCTTAAAAGGGAACCACACAAAACACTCATCTGTAAAGGGCTAAAGGGTATTTCAATATCTATGATAAGTTCATAGATTGGAGAGGACGATGATTGTGTTTTGTATGATTTATCAGTAATCATACCAGTAAATAACGAATTTTTCAACAATAAATTTTTATAATTTATCTATATACCTTATAAACTCTATTAAATTTTCTTTTTGTTCCACAATGGAATTGAGTTTCCTTATAAGATTTCGAGATGGCCACGCCCTTTTACTATTATAATACTTATTACATGTCTTCCAAAAATCAGTAGGAAAAATTAAAAGACTGATTAATATATTCTTCATGCCTTCTATAGTAAATTCTTTATTATACAATGCTAGAAGTTCATTAAGCATTTGGATATTCCATCCGTGCTTTTTCATTATCTTTTTTAATACTGAGGCCAAATCGTAAACGGGAAGACCATATTTACACTTTTCAAAATGGGTCACATATAAATGTCCCTCGGAAACCATAATCAGATTATGATATGTATAATCATTATGGCAAATATACTTGCTTTTTCTCATTTCTTTACTTATTTCACTGTAATAAGCCTTCTTAAGATGTTCTATAGCCTTCAAAGAAAATTCCTCATAATCCTTATGATGTTTTAAAAATAATATATCAAAATCACTCATATGGCTTTGCCTATTAATCTTTTTTTTCATTGTATTAAATTCTTTTACCCTTTTTCTAAAGATTAAGGGTAAATCATCTCCATAATATCTAATCCTACTCCCTTCAATTGCAGTCATACCCTTTGATTTTTTATGCATATAACCTAAATTAGAAATCGCCTTTTTTATATCTATCGGATTTCCGAAGTCGCATTCTCTTCCATCCACCCAATCGGTCATAATATATATTACCCCATCGTGAATATAGTAGGGGGCATTTTTATCAGAAATATGAAATCTATCAATCCATTTAAATCCATTGGCATATAGGTATTCTTTTGCACTATGTTGGAAAAGGAGATTAGGGATATCTTCATTTACGGCTCTAATAATTTTTATCCCTTGATTCGTTTTACATATAAAGGAGTTTCTAAAGGGTGTATAGGTCTTTAATCTATATCCAAATGCTTTTATAATTTCTGGCTTTAGCTCTTTCAATATTTCACCCCCAATTTATTTATGCAGGACCAAATCTAAATTATCAATTTAGCATAGAAAACGGTTCTCTATATGTTTATGAATGAATATAGGAAAATATGAGGACATGATTCGTAAATTTTATTTGATTTACAATTTGTTCATAATTTGTTCATAGTATCAAATTATACTATGAGGGAAATCACTTTATAAGGAGAAGTTTTATATGATAGAGGTAAATGACTTAACAAAGTCCTTTGGCTCCCTAAGAGCTGTAGATAATATCAGTTTTTCTCTTAATGATGGGGAAATCCTAGGATTTTTAGGTCCTAATGGGGCCGGAAAATCAACTACAATGAATATGCTTTGCGGCCTATTGCTTCCCGACAAAGGAAGTATAAAAATTAATGGAATTAATCTGCTGGAAAACCCAAAAAAAGCAAAATCCCATATAGGATATCTTCCTGAACATCCTCCTTTATATCCCGATATGACCGTTATGGAGTTTCTTTTGTTTTGCTGCGAATTAAAAGATATTCATAAAAATCCTAAGGGAGAATGTTCTAGGGTTATTCATTTATGTGGCATTGAAGAAGTAAAAACAAGGCTTATTAAAAACCTTTCTAAAGGATATAAACAAAGAATAGGAATTGCCTCTTCCCTAATTGGAAGTCCCGACGTGCTTATTTTGGATGAGCCTACCGTAGGTCTTGATCCTAAACAAATTAAGGAGATTCGAAATGTAATAAAGGGGTTATCAAAAAGTCACTCTATCATTTTAAGTTCTCATATTCTTCCTGAAGTGAGTACCCTTTGTGATAAGGTTATTATTATGAATAAAGGAAAGATTGCTGCTATAGATACTTCTGATAATTTATCCCATTCCTTACAGAATTCTTTTGATCTTTATATGGAAATAGAAGGGCCAAAAGAAGATGTATTATATACTATTTCATCCCTTAGGGGGGTACTATCTGCCCAGGCTCTAAAGCCCATTGAAGAAAACATTTTTGCCTATAAAATCAAAGGGGAAAAGGATATAGATATCCGCCGACCCCTTTTTTATGCCCTTGCTGAATGTAGAATGCCCATACTTAAAATGGACCTAAAAAAGATGAGTCTAGAAGATGTATTCTTACATATTACCCTAGATGAAAATGAGGAAAGGGAGTAAATGTTAATGAAAATATGGATCATATGTAAAAGGGAATTAAAAGGATATTTTTACTCTTCCCAGGCCTATATTTTAATAGGACTTTTCTTGTTATTAAGTGGTTTTTTCTTTTGCAATTTTATAATCGGTGCTAAAAACTCCAGTATTCAGTATGCAATGGCTAGCTGGCCCATTATATTTTTATTTATTGCCCCCATCCTAACCATGAAACTTTTTACCGAAGAAAAGAAAAATGGAACAGAAAAACTAATCTTTGCTTCTCCCATATCCGTTAGGGATGTGGTTATTGGAAAGTTTTTAAGTGTTTGCCTAGTTTATATTATGACCCTAGCTCCTACCCTTATTCATGTAGTACTGGTGCTTATTATTGGCAAACCCGATATGGGAATCATTTTTTCATCCTACATAGGTAATCTACTTCTTGGATTAAGTTTCCTATCTGTTGGAGTGTTTGCGTCTTCTCTTACAGAAAATCAAATTATTGCTGGGGTTATAAGCTTTGGTCTTCTACTTTTCTTCTGGCTTGCCGACCTTTTACAGGGGGTTTTTTCGGGACTTCCTCGAAGCCTTATAGTAATATTTAGTCTCTTTGAACCCTATAATCCTTTTCAAATGGGAATCATCTCCCTATCGGGGATAGCTTATTATCTAAGTTTTACAGGGATATTCCTATTTTTAACCATTAGAGTAATCAAAAGCCGCTGGCTACAGTAGGAGGAGTACAATGAATATAGAAAAATTAATAAGGGGAATTAAATATGGAAGCAATTCTATAACTTTTGCTGCTACTATTATTGGAATTATTATTATCATTAATTTATTTATCCACTCTTTTAATATCCAATGGGATTTAACTAGGAGCAAATTATACTCCCTTTCTAATGAAAGCAAAACCCTTTTAAAAGACATAGATGAAAAAGTAGAATTGTTGTTTTTTGCTAATCCTGCTGATTCTATTTCCCTAGATATAAAGCAGTTATATGAAAGTATATCTAAAGTGAATAAAAACATTTCCCTCGACATCATCGATCCTATGAAAAATCCAAGCCTTGTTAATGAATATCAAATTAACTCTGAGTATACCTTTGTTGTTTCTTCTAATAAGAGAACAAAACAAATTCCCTATTATGATTTAATAAGGGTTAATTATAATACGGAAGAACATTATTTCGATGGTGAAACCTCTCTTATACAGGCCATACTAGATGTAACCGCTGAAAAAGAAATCACTGTTTATATTCTAGAAGGGCACGGAGAATTTCATAAGGATAAAGAATTAACCCTCCTTACCCATCTTTTAGAACAGAAGGGAATTAAGGTTGTAAACTATTTCCTTGCAAAAAACAAGGATATACCAAAGGATTGTGATATTATCTATATAATAGGTCCCCAGTTTGATTATAGTCCTGATGAAATTAAACTCCTAGAAAATTACCTTGATGATGATGGCAAAATGCTTCTAACCTTTAATGCTTATGCGGAAGGTGAGAATCTTAATAATTTAAAAAATCTTGCCCTAAACTATGGCATAGAAATAGAAGATAGTTTGCTAAAAGATCCTATAAATAATTATGGTGGAGATGAACAAGCCCTAATACCCTTATATAATTCCCATGATATCGTTAAAAAATTGATGGAAGATAATATTGCAACAATAATCCCTAGGGCTAGGAAGCTTTCTATAAAAGAAAAAAGCGCTGTAACCAACAATGTTGTTTTTGAAACTTCTGAGGGATTGCCCTTTGCCATAACTGCGGAAAAGGAAATAATTGCCGGTAAGAAAGCTCAACTTTTAGTAATTGGTAATTCTTTTTTTGCCCATGATGAAATTATAAGTATTGGGGGAAATATTGAAATATTTTTTGGAGCTTTATCGTGGTTTAGGGAAGATTCTAATATAGTAGACATACCCCCTAAAACTTATACCCCAAAACCCATTGTACTAGTGGGCACCCAGCCGGTTTTAATATTTATTGTTTGTATCTTTCTTATGCCACTTTTTGTATTTTTGTTTGGGGGAATAGTCTATTTCAGGAGGAGAGCTTTATGAAAAAGGTTATCCCAACCCTTATAGCCCTTGCACTGTTTATAGGAATGTTCTTTTATTATAAACATTTTAAAGACTTAAGGCTGGACAAAGAACTTAACAATGGATTCATATGGAAATGGGAACAAAATAAGATTACACAAATAAACATCACTTCTGAAAATGAATTTATAAAACTAAAAAGAGATGGAGATACTTGGGATATCCTTTCCCCTATAGAGTATCCTGCCAACTCTTTTAATGTAAGTAATATAATTGCTAGATTTTCTTCCCCTACCTTTAATGAAATTGTAGAAGAAAACCCCAAGAACCTAATAACTTACGGTCTTAAATCCCCAACTAAAAGTATTACTTTGACTAATGATGAAGGGCTTTCCAATACCTTAAACCTTGGCAGCCTTGCTCCCTTATCTAGGGGATATTATGCCTATAATAATAATAAAGTATATACCATGGATTTTTCCATTTGGGATGAAATCCCCCTAGAGCTTACTTATCTTAGAAAAAAAAGCCTTCTCTCCTTTAATAGTGATTATATAGATAAAATCACTGTAGAAAATGAAGGAAATTTCTTTTCTATCATTTCCAAGGAGGAAGATGGCAAAACTAATTGGTATATCGATAATCGCCTTTTAAATCAAGCCTCTGTGAATTCTTTGATAACTTCATTAAATGGAAAAATCATTAAGGAATTTGTAGATGATAATGCCTCGAAAGAATCCCTAAAAAAATATGGGCTTGAAAATCCAAGGGCAAAGATAACCCTTTATTTGAACGATAGGGATGAATCCCGTTTAATGCTTTATATTGGTGAGTTAAAGGAAAATATGGCCTATGCAACCACAGATATGAAATTTATATATAAGATAGAATCTTCCTTCCTTCTACCCCAAGAGTTAACCGTAGATTATTTTATGTCCTTACAATAAAATAATAGTACCGATACAAATTCAAAAGTAATTTAGTCATTGCTATGAAGCATTTTTTCTCTTCCATAGGATAGGAGCTGCTCTTTAGTATTTAAACCTGGGTTTTTTATTACCATTTCAAGAAGATATTCTAGGGTTTCTCCTATTGTTTTTCCTTTTTTTATACCCAATTTTATTAAATCCTCCCCGTTTATTGCCAGTTCCTTTAAGGAAAAACACTCTTTGTTTTGCTTGACTTCTTTATATATCTCATAAAGACTTTTAAGCCTTTCTTCTTTTTCTTTATAAAATTTTGGGTTTTGTGCTTTAGAATCTGCCAATTGGACTTTCAATAAATCTAAAAAGGCATCTTCCCCTATTTTATGGAGGACTCCTTTAATAGACTTTTTATCTTCTTCTATTCTCTCATCATGCCATTTAATAAGTTGTAATATATGCTTTGAACTTTTTTTATCAAATTTCAGCCTGTCCATAATTTTTTCTGCCAATACTACACTTTTTTCTACATGGCCATAAAAATGATCAATTCCCTTATCATCAGTTGTTTTATGTTCTGGTTTTCCTATGTCATGAAGGAGCATTGTCCATCTAAGGGATAGGATTTTATCCACAGCTTCCACGGATTTTAGGGTGTGAATACCAACGTTATCCCCATGATGGGGATGATTTTGTTCGGTTTTAAAACATTCTTCCACTTCTTTAAGGATATATTTTAAAATTCCCGTATCATATAATAAAATGAACTTTCTTACGGAATCAGATAAAAGGATTTTATCTAGTTCTTCCCTTACTCTTTCACTACTTATATGGGAAATTAAATAACTATTATTTTTTATGGCACTTAGGGTATTTCCCTCTATATCAAAATTAAGTTGTGAAGAAAATCTAATCCCCCTAAGCATACGAAGAGCATCTTCTTCAAATCTCCTATCGGGATTCCCAACACATCTGATTTTTTCTTTTTTTATGTCTTCTATTCCTCCCATAGGGTCTATAAATCCTTCCTTAGGATGGTATGCCACAGCATTCATTGTAAAATCCCTTCTAGATAAGTCTTTGGATAAATCCTTAGTAAAAGCTACTTCCTTAGGCCGTCTATGATCTTCATAGAATCCTTCTATTCTATAAGTGGTTATCTCAAAATGTTTTTCATTTAAAATAACCGTTACCGTTCCATGGGCAATACCTGTATCATAGGTTTTCTTAAACATGGATTTTACCTCTTCAGGCTTTGCCGAAGTTGTTATATCCCAATCATGGGGAGTTCTATTCATTAAAATATCTCTTACACATCCTCCCACTATATATCCTTCATACCCTTGTCTATTTAACATAAATATAATTTCTTCAGCTTCCTTAGGAATATCAATTTTCTTAAACATTTTTCCCTCCAAAGTTTCTTCATTATCTATAATATTATATTAGTTTCCCATCTTTTAAAAGTATTCATGAATAAATTTATAAATTTAAGCAAAACTAATCATGAAATGAAAGGAGGATTTTAAATGGATAAAACTGTGGTAGCTTTATTTGGAAACAGGCAAGATGCTGAAAATGCCGCATACGAGCTTAGAAATCAAAATCTTCGTATGGATGATATCTCCATAGCAGCCCGAGAGCTTGATGGGGGTGAAGACGAAGGCGAATTAATTAATGATAATATTTCTGATGGTATTACAACAGGAAGTGTATTAGGAGGTCTTGCAGGACTTTTAATAGGAGCAGGTAGCTTTGCCATCCCTGGACTTGGGGTGTTGGTGGCAGCAGGCCCTTTAGCCGGCCTTTTATCAGGAGCAGTTACCGGGGGTGTTGTCGGTGGTTTAATCGATCTTGGAATCCCAGAAAATGAAACTGCTAGATATGAAGAAGGTATAAAGGAAGGGAAGGTCCTCCTTACTACGAAGGCAACGGAAGAAACTGTGGATTCAGTAACGGATATACTTAAAAATTTCGGCGGAGAAGAAGTAGCCGTACATTAAAATTAAAAAGTAACCACCTTTGGTGGTTACTTTTTAATATGCTCTTCCCCAATATAACATCTTACTTGCAGGTTTTTCGCAGCATACACAAGTATCTGAAATATGCTCCTGCTCAAAAGGAATACATCTTGAAGTAGCCCCTGTTTCCTCTTTTATTTTATCTTCACAGGCTTCATCCCCACACCACATAGCCTTAATAAATCCTGGGGAGGTTGCTAGTATCCTTTTAAACTCTTCAATATTTTTTGCAGTATAGGTTTTTTCGTCCCTCATTATTCTTGCTTTTTCTAATAGTTCTTTTTGAAGAATATCCATATGCTTTGGTATTTCGGTTTCTAATTCATCTATTGAAATTATTATCTTTTCTCTTGTATCTCTTCTAACCAATACGACTTGGTTCTTTTCTATATCCTTAGGTCCTATTTCTAGTCTATAGGGAACCCCTTTCATTTCATGTTCACTAAATTTCCATCCAGGCATTTTATCCCTGTCATCCAATTCTACCCTAACCAAAGAAGATAGCCTATTTTTTATTTCATTAGCTTTATCTAATACCCCTTCTTTATGAGCAGCAATAGGAATCATGACCAGTTGAGTTGGAGCAATTTTAGGTGGTAAGACTAGTCCACTGTTATCTCCATGAACCATAATAACAGCCCCTATTAATCTTGTGGTCATTCCCCAGGAGGTCTGATGAACATATTTCAGTTCATTATTTTTATCCGTATATTGAATTCCAAATGCCTTAGCAAAACCATCTCCAAAATTGTGACTAGTTCCTGATTGGAGTGCCTTTCCATCATGCATTAAACTTTCTATAGTGTAAGTTGAATTTGCCCCTGCAAATTTTTCTTTATCGGTTTTTTGCCCTTTAACCACGGGGATTGCAAGAACATTTTCGCAAAACTTGGCATAGACATTTAGCATTTTTATGGTTTCTTCTTGAGCCTCTTCGGCCGTTGCATGGGCTGTATGCCCCTCCTGCCATAAAAACTCCAAAGTTCTTAAAAACGGTCTGGTGCTTTTTTCCCAACGAACAACAGAACACCATTGATTGTATAGTTTTGGAAGATCACGGTAAGATTGAATGACATTGGCATAATGCTCGCAAAATAGGGTTTCTGAAGTCGGACGAACACAAAGCCGCTCGGTTAATTTTTCTTCTCCCCCATGGGTAACCCAAGCAACTTCTGGAGCAAACCCCTCTACATGATCTTTTTCCTTTTGAAGAAGGCTTTCGGGTATAAACATTGGCATGTATACGTTTTTATGCCCTGTTTCTTTAAATCTCATATCTAGTTGACTTTGAAGTAATTCCCATATGGCATATCCATAGGGCTGAAGAATCATACATCCCCTTACACTGGAGTAATCTATAAGTTCTGCTTTTTTAACTACATCCGTGTACCATTGGGCAAAGTCCTGCTCCATATCGGTTATTTCTTGAACGAATTTCTTATCTTTTCCCATATCACTTTTCCTTTCTCATTAAAAATAAAAAAACCCCAATCCCATAAAGGGACCGAGGTTATCGGCGGTACCACCCTAATAATACAATGATATTAAAAAATAAGTGTTTTAATATCATCTATCGCTCTTTTTTGATAACGGCAGAAAACTGCCGCTGCATTTTTCATGCAGAACTCCAAGGCGGGGCATAAATAAATCTTTTAGAAATCTTTCACCTATGATTCCCTCTCTGTAAAAAAACCTTATTTATGATTCCTTTTCATTGTTTCTTACAGGTATTTGGATTTATGATATAGCAAATTAAGCTTGTTTGTCAAGGGGATTTTAATCTTCTTTAGGTAAATTACCTTGCAATATTACTACTTATTAACATTGTATTAAAAGGATAAACAACAAGTGATGTTTGTTTTTTTAGTTCAATACCTTAAAAATAATCACAAAAATCTTATATGTTGAATTTATTAACTCTAAGGGATAAATCTTGAGATAAATTATTTAATTTATTGATAGCCTTTTCTATAGTCTGCACACTTATTAATTGCTGCTCTGTCAATGCTGATACCTGTTGTGTATTGGCACAAGTTTCCTCACAAGTACTAGATATGTTTTCTATCATTTGTACGCTACCTTCAGCGTTTTGAGTTGTTTCCAATACTTGTTCTATAATTATATTTATACATTCCGCCATATCTTTCATTTTCATATTAACTTCTGTTAAGGTTATATTAGTCTCTTTTACAGCTTCATCCTGTTTTAATACAGTTTGTTTCCCCTTAATCATATATTGTACTATAGTTTCAATTTGATTAAATATCTCCCCTATAACACTATTAATAAACTTAGTTTGTTCTTCTGTTTGTATTACTAACTTTCTAATTTCATCTGCCACAACCGCAAATCCTTTCCCTGCCTCTCCTGCCTTTGCAGATTCTATCGCAGCATTTAGTGAAAGAAGATTTGTCTGTTCAGAAATAGAGCGAATAACACCTGTAACTGAATGAATTTCTTTTGATTTGATTTCAAGTAACTTAATTTGTTCATTAATCCAATAAAAAGTTTTCATTGTCTCATCAGACTTAACCGTTAAAGCTTTTGTGGCTGCATCTCCCCGTTCCACGGCAATCCTTACCTCATCTGTGATTTTATTCATGCTATAGGTTGTATTTTTTGTGTAGTTGGTAGATCTTGATATAACTTGCATCGCAAGAGTACCCTTTTCTGCATCCTCGGCTAGCTTTTGGCTAGCAAAGGCTATTTCTTCAATGGCCCTTGCTACTTCCTCAGAATTATAAACTGTTTGATTTACCCCTATCTTTGTATCTTGAATTGCTGCATAAAGTATATCTGTTGCATCTTTTATATTGATGGCTAATTCTTTTAAGGTAGCAATCATTCCATTAAATCCGTTGGAAAGCACCCCTATTTCATCCTTATTTTTAACTATTATTGGATTCACTTGTAAATTCCCTTTTTCAACTTCTTTCATTGCCCTTGAAAGTATAACTATGGGTTTCATTATTCTAGTCATTACAATGTATATCCCAAATGCTGCTAAAACCAATACTAAGAATCCAACTATAATCAGATTTTTCAAAGCTGTTTTTTGTGCTGCAATAAATTCATCATAAACTCCAGATAAAGCAATAAATAAATCCCAATCATAGTGATAAGTATAGTAGGCAAATTTTTCCTTACCGTTCCATTCATAAGAAACCTTTTGAACCCTTGCTCTTCCATACCCATTGTTATTGACTGCTTCCTTGTTGTCCATAATTTCTTTTACAAAATCGTATTGGGTAGCATCAGCCCCTACTAGGTTTTCGTCTGGATGCATTAGAAATTTTCCATTTCCATTTATCACGAAGCCATATCCAGTCACTCCTATTACTCTATTAGAAAGGTATTTTAAAAATCTCTCTCTTGCTTGCTCTTCTACCTGTACCAGTTCCCTATACCCCTCAATTATTCCTACAAGGGCTGCCGTTTGTTGTTCCATTTGAATAGATAATATTCTATCACTTTGGGTAACTGTAGTATAGTAACCAGGAATACCGGTTCCCAAGATAGTAATTAGTATGATTAGTATTGTAATAAAAACTATTTTGTTACTTACTTTGTTCATTTCCATCCTCCTAGTCCGTTTTTACAACAGACATTAGACCCGCAAAATATATAAGTTGCCTATCTTTTTACTTTGCTTTATTCCTAGTTATCACATCAAATATTACTGCCGCTACAAGTACAATACCCTTTATAATATACTGGTATGAAATCCCTACACCCATGAGATTCATTCCACTGGTCAATGCTGTAATAACCAATGCTCCTATAATTGAACCTGTCACCTTACCTACACCCCCGGCAGCAGATACACCACCAATATACGCAGATGCAATGGCATCAAGTTCAAAGGCTGTTCCCGCTGTTGTAGTTGCCGATTGTAATCTTGAGGTATATAAGATCCCAGCTAAAGCTGCAAGCATACTCATGGAGGCAAATACTATTAAGGTTATTTTATTTACATCAATACCACTTAACTGCGCTGCTTCAGGATTTCCACCAACGGCATAAATATGCCTTCCTATTACAGTTTTAGTTGTAATAAAATGATATATTGCTACTATAATAATAACTACCACTACAGTCCAAGATAATCCATTATAATTTGCTAGTATCCATGTAATATATGCTATAACAGCAGATACTAAAAAAATCTTAGCTACTAACATACTTGGGGATATTACATCAAAATTATATTGTATATTTAAAAGTAAGAATTTTCAACTTTACCCTAAAAAAACTCCATTTATCATCATCTAATTTTCAGACCTGCTGATAATCGCTTAGTAGTATAGATGTGACAATGGAGTATAAACTTAAATTTGATAAATTTCACTAGCATTAATCAATTCCATCTTATGCCTTGTGATAGAGTCAATTGCCCTTTGTATATCGTCGGTTTTAATTATTACCAATGCCTTTTCTCCTACCTCAAATGCATACATATATTCGATGCTTATGCCGTCCTTAGATAGGATATCTAAAGCCTTAGCTAAAGCTCCGGGGATATGGGGAGTGGCAAGACAAATTACCTCTGTTAGACTCACAGAAAAGCCCTTTTCTTTTAAGGCAGTAAAAGCCTTATTAGTATCTGTCAAAATTAGTCTAAGGATTCCATACTCTGCTGTGTCTGCAATACTTAGGGCTGAAATATTAATATCCAAATCTCCTAAGGTCTTAGTAACTTCTGTTAATCTTCCTGATTTGTTTTCTAGAAAAACCGATAATTGTTTAATAATCATATTACCCTCCTTTTGCTGCCTCGCAGCATAAGTTTAAATTTTTCTTCTATCGATAACTCTTTTAGCTTTTCCTTCGCTTCTCTCGATGGTCTTTGGTTCTACTAACTTAACCTTAACACCGATTCCAAGGGTACTTTCTATCTTATGCTTAATTCTTGATGTTAGAGCCTCTAATTTTTTAATTTCATCAGAAAAAAGATTTCCTTCAACCTCAACCCATACTTCTAAGATATCTAAATTATTAACCCTATCAACAATTAAAAGATAATGGGGTTTTGTTTCTCCCATATTAAGAAGTACACTTTCAATTTGAGATGGAAATACATTCACCCCCCTTATAATTAACATATCATCGCTTCTTCCCGTGCATTTTTCCATACGAACGAGGGTCCTTCCACATTGGCATTTTTCATAATTAAGTGTAGTTAAATCTCTTGTTCTATATCTAAGAAGAGGAAGGGCCTCTTTGGTAATAGTAGTAAATACTAACTCTCCGATTTCTCCTTCTTTAACTATCCCTAGGGTATCTGGATTGATGGTCTCGGGTACAAAATGATCTTCTTGAATATGAAGTCCATTTTGTATCTCGCACTCGCAGGAAACCCCAGGTCCTATGATTTCACTTAAGCCAAATATATCAATAGCTTTAATATGTAACTTTTCTTGAATCTGCCGCCTCATTTCCTCCGTCCAAGGCTCTGCTCCAAATATCCCAACCCTTAAGTTTAAATCCTTAGGATTGACTCCCATTTCTTCCATAGCCTCTGCAAGATAAAGAGCATAGGAAGGTGTACAAGCAAGTACGGTACTTCCAAAGTCTTTCATAAGTTGAATTTGTTTTGCAGTGTTGCCCCCTGAAATAGGTATAACAGTTGAACCTAGTTTTTCACTGCCATAATGAAGACCGAGGCCCCCTGTAAATAAGCCATATCCATAGGCAATCTGTATGATATCATTTTTAATAACCCCAGAAGAACCAAGACTTCTTGCAACTACTTCTGACCAGGTTGTAAGATCTTTTCTCGTATAACCTACTACAGTCGGCCTTCCTGTGGTTCCTGAAGATGCATGAACCCTTACAACTTCACTGATGGGTACTGCAAATAAACTATAGGGATAATTCTCCCTAAGATCTTGTTTTGTCGTAAAGGGTAGTTTATCTAGATCATCAATTCCTTTTATATCTCCTGGTTCTAGTCCCAACTCCTGCATCTTTTTTCTATAGAAAGGAACATTATGATATACCCTTTCAACCGTTGCGCCCAATCTTTTTCCCTGGAGGATTCTAATTTCCTCCCTACCCATACACTCATTATATTCATTCCAAATCATCTTTTTCCCGCCCTTTTTTACTTAATTATTTTTGTATTTTTCTTTTTGTGTATCATATAAATTATTTCCCCTGCAATCAATGGTTACAACTACAGGAAAATCCTCTACCAAAAGTTTGTAAATAGCCTCAGCACCCAAATCCTCGTAGGCAACTACCTCTGATTTTTTTATCTTAACTGAAAGTAATGCTCCTGCTCCACCTATGGCTGTAAAATAAACAGCATTATTTTTTTTCATAGAGTCAATGACTTCTTTGCATCTTTGTCCTTTTCCTACCATACCCCCTAAGCCTTTATCTAGCATCATAGGAGTATAAGCATCCATTCTTCCACTGGTAGTAGGACCACAACTTCCAATAACTTCTCCAGGTCTTGCGGGACAGGGCCCTACGTAATAAATAACTTGGTCCTTTATATCTATTGGCAACTTTTCTTCCCTGCTTAAGGCTTCTATCATCCTTTTATGTGCTGCATCCCTTCCTGTAAAAATAATTCCCGATAAAAGTACTTCCTCCCCAACTTTTAAAGTTTTTATTATCTCTTTTGTTAATGGCAAAGATATTTTCCTTTTCATAGTCTCCCCCTAAAGAATAATGCTTCTATGCCTTGTTACATGACAGCTTATATTAACTGCCACCGGAAGGCTTGCAATATGAGTCGGAAAAACTTCTATATTTACCCCTAGGGCCGTAATTCTTCCCCCTAAACCCTGAGGGCCAATTCCTAGGGTATTAATCTTTCCTAAAAGTCTTTCTTCCATTTCCCTAATATGAGTCTTGGGGCTTTTTTTATCTATAGGTCTTAATAATGCCTTCTTAGCCAGTATAGCCGCCATTTCGAAATTTCCCCCAATCCCTACTCCCACTACTAATGGTGGACAGGCATTAGGACCCGCCCTATCTACAGTATCTAAAACAAACTGCTCTACCCCCTCTATACCATCGGAAGGCTTCAACATCCTAAGGGCACTCATGTTTTCACTACCCCCTCCTTTGGGGGCTACGATAATTTTGATATTATCCCCCTTAACTATTTGATAGTGGATAATTCCTGGGGTATTGTCCTTTGTATTTTCACGGATTAGGGGATCTTTTACTATAGATTTCCTAAGAAAACCCTCCTTATAACCTTTTCTTATTCCATTTTGGATGGCACCTTCTAAATCCCCCCCGATAATATGTATATCCTGTCCTAATTCAATAAAAACTACAGCAGTACCCGTATCTTGACATATGGGTATCTTTTTTTCTTTAGCTATCTTGGCATTTTCCATTATATCTTGTAGGATACTTTGTCCTAGGGGATTTGTTTCTTTTTCTTTTGAATTTTCCAAGGCCGTTTTTATATCTCTTGATAAATAATAATTAGCTTCCTTGCAAAGTTTTTCTACTGCACTTTCTATTTCCCTAGTATGTATTTTTCTCATCGTGGCACCCCTTTTGCTTTTTTAATTATAGATTAATGACTCATACTATACAAGTTTTGTTATCATCTCCATGGAGGAATTATGCCAATCTTTTGCATAGTTTTTAAAAAAATCACAAAGACAGGACCTATGATAATTCCCACAAATCCAAACAGTCTAATCCCAATATACATAGACATTAACGTTACAAGGGGATATACCCCTATTTGGCTAGCTAATACCTTTGGTTCTAGCATTTGCCTAAATAATATGACAATACCATAAATAATAAGTAACCCTATGGCTCCGTAGAGATTACCACTTATCCCGTTATAAATTGCCAAAGGGATTAAAATAGTACCACTGCCTAAGATAGGAAATGCATCTACAATACCAGTAACTATCCCTATTAAAAAAGAATATTTAAATCTAAGGATACTAAGACCGATTGTACAAATAGTTATGATAAACAACATTAAAATGAATTGAGTTTTTATATACCCAAGCAATGCTCCAAATAAATCCCTCTTAATCGTATCAAATTTTCTAATCCAAGACCTTGGCATTTGCCTTTCCATGAAATTTTGAATCCTCTTTCTATCTTTACTCATAAAAAAGGTCGCAATTAAAGCTACTATACCAAAAAACAAGGCATTAGGTAAGGCCACTACAATCCCTATAGACCCCCTTCGAACACTCGATCCTAATATATTAGGAAAACCTTTTATAACTATACCCATACCCCCTGCTAATAGGTTTTGTATATGAAGAGGCAAACTAAAAATGAAATTCTCAGTCCTTCCTTTAATATTTTCTATAGTTATCATAAAGCTACTATAATACATTGGAATATCCTTTCCAAAAGCTCTAGCCTGCTCTACTATTTCTATTACTATAACTGTAAGCATTCCCCCTACTAAGCCCAGAACAATAATAATTGATAAGATACTAGAAACCCCTCTTGCCAACTTCCACTTTTTATTAAACCATCTTACCATAGGCTCCATCAGGGATGATATAACCCAGGCTACAACAAAGGGCGCTATAAAAGAAAATAAATATCTAAAAAAGATATAAACTCCTATCGTTAATAATATAGTAATCATAATCCTTTGTATAAAGTGTTTGTTTTTCTCATAGAATTCCCACATATCTGCCTCCATTAGATATGGATATTTTGTATTATCTTATTATTTTTTATGATACAAAAATTTACAGGTTATTTCAATAGATTATACTTATTGTTCTTGTCCAATTAACATATAATAATCCTATTCTTATAAATTTGATTATAGAATTTAAAAAACCCAGTCCAAAATTTTATAAGGTATTATTTTAATTTTATTCTTTATATGACAACGAAAGGAGAATTTTAATGAACTTTGAATTGCGCTCTATCGAAAATGCAAAGATTAGATTAGAAGAAATAGAAGACAAACTCCAGGAAAATCAAAAAAGCTTAAGTGAGGGAACCCTAGGAACCCAACAAGAACTTATTAAAGAATCTATTCAGGTAATTGAAAGAGCTAAGGAAGAGCTGGGTAAATTAGAAAGAAACTTATAATAAATATAACAAAAGGATATTCCATTTTGGAATATCCTTTTGTTATACCATATGCGATTGGGGGGACTCGAACCCCCACGGACTATTGTCCATTAGATCCTTAGTCTAACGCGTATACCAATTCCGCCACAATCGCAAAATACACCATCGGGGGCTCGAACCCCGGACGCCCTGATTAAGAGTCAGGTGCTCTACCAACTGAGCTAATGGTGCAAATTTTCCACGCAAAAGGTATTATATCACGGCTATTTTGCTTTTGCAATAGGAAAATTTTATAATTTAAAGTTTTATTGACCTGTATTTTATCCTGTGATACTGTATGATTATAGATATGTTAAGGAGTGGTTAGCCATGAAAAAAATGCCCTGGGATGCAAACTATTTTAAGATTGCCTTATATACTTTTCTAGTATTAGCCTTAACTGTTTTATTCGAAAAAATCATAGGCAATATAGATCTTATTATCCAATACCTTTCTATGCTCTCAAAACAAATATATAAAATATTATCTCCTTTTATCTATGGATTTTTCATTGCATACATATTAAATCCTGCAATTAGTAAAGCAGAAAAAGGACTCCAAAGGTTAGATAAAAGAAAAGGACATTCTAGATTTAGAAGAATCCTATCAATTTTAACCGTATATATTACTGTGTTTGGTTTTTTGAGTCTAACCTTTATTTACGTTATTCCTCAAATAACCCAGAGCATTATAGACTTATTCCAAAAGATTCCTAGTAGTCTAATAACTTTAGAAAAAAATATAGAAAATCTTTTGGAGGATTATAGCTGTTTTGATTATTACAATTTCAGCTCAATAATTGAAAGTAATATTAATCCCTTTATACAAAACTCTAGTTTAATATTTAACCGTATTTTTACATATATTGTTAATAGTGCCCTAGGAATTACTTCAGGGTTATTAAATATTTTTGTAGGTCTTATGATAAGTTTTTACCTGCTAAATGAAAAAGAAGGCTTTCTTAAAAAGACAAAAAAGGCTATTTACGCTATCTTTAAGGCTAAAACCGCTGATAAAATTATTATCATTGCAAAAGAAAGTCATATTATGTTCACTCGCTTTTTCGTTGGTAAATTTATTGATTCTCTGATTATCGGGATTTTATGTTTTATAGGCATGTTATTTCTTAAAAATCCCTACGCCCTACTTATTGCAGTAATCGTAGGAATTACCAATATGATACCTTATTTTGGACCTTTTATAGGGGCTATTCCTTCTATTTTAATCACTCTTTTAATTAGCCCTCTAGATGCCCTTTGGGTTAGCCTATTTATTTTTGCCCTACAGCAATTTGATGGTAATATTTTAGGTCCTAAAATATTGGGTGATTCCACCGGACTTAGTCCTTTTTGGGTAATCTTTTCTATTATAATTGGTGGCGCTTTTTTTGGAGTCCTAGGTATGTTAATTGGTGTTCCTACTTTTGCAGTAATTCGCACCTTATTTAACAACTGGGTAGACAAAAGACTGGAGAAAAAAAATATAAAAACAATTTAACTTGTAAAGAGGTGTGCTTATGAACGCAATTTTAAAATCAAATTTATTTGCGGGAATCTTACTACTCCTTCAATTATTTGGAGCCTTCTTTTTAATACTTATTCCGGGTTTTATGGATCTTCCCCTTCCCATAATTCTTATCCTAACCCAAACATTATTTCTATTGGTACCAACGACTATATATTTTATAGTTACCAAGGCTCCTGTTAAAAAAACTCTTAGATTTAATTGGCCCGGATTTTTTACTATCCTACTTACACTCTTATTTGCAATATTTGTTCAGCCTGCCATGATGTTCTTATCTGCCCTTTCGGGACTATTTTTTAACAACAATATTTCTGAAATTGTAACGAAATTAAATTCCTATCCTTTGATATTGATGATCGGTGTTATTGCCCTTACACCTGCTATATGTGAGGAAGTAACCATGAGAGGAATTCTTCTTTCGGGATATGATAATGTAGATATCAAAAAAGCTATGTTATTAAATGGGTTGTTTTTCGGGATGCTCCATGCAGATTTACAGCAATTTTTATATGCTTTTGCCCTTGGAGCCATATTTTCCTATTTAGTTAGACTTACTGATTCTATTATTCCTTCTATGGTGGCCCATTTTACTATTAATGGTTCCCAGCTGCTTATGCAAAGATTTATATCCCATATGGCGACGTTCACGGGGCAGGATCTATCTACTTTGGCATCTATAGAACCAACTCTTTATGATAAGCTTATTGCTTTGGGATTTATAGCAATCTTGGCTGTAATAATAACCCCCATTGCCGGAATCTTACTATATGCCATTAGAGATATGAATATAAATAAAAAACGAAAGGACGATAAAAACCTTTCCAATCATAAGGTATTTAATTGGCCTGTATGGGTATCTATTGGAATCTTTATCCCTTATATGGTTATCACTTTATCTCTTCAATATATTTTGGATTTACTCGATAAATTCTAAAACTTAAAATCAACCATATGGTTGATTTTTATTTTTTCCTTTTTCTCCTCCCGCTCCCCCCATTTATTTCTTCATCTAGGTATTTATCTATTTCCCCTACTTTTTTAACAATACTTCTTGACATTGCCTTAATATTTTTGTATTCATAGCTGTGTTGACGTAACCTGTATTTTGCTTTTTGATAAAATTTCATAAAATCACCTCAATTCTATAAAAACACTCTCCCCTACTAGTCTATGCCGCCAATAATAGAAGAGTTATTACAAAGTTGTTAAATAGGGGTTTACAAATTAATAATTTTGTAATAAAATAAAGATGTAAAGAAGTTATGTAATCCAAGACATCTAAGGAGGACGTATTATGAATAAAAATGTAAAGAGATGGATGACAGGACTTTTGGTTACTACAATCTTTTTAGTACCTCAAAATGCCTCAGCTATTCTTCTTAAACAGGGTACAAGGAGTGCAGAGGTTACAAAGGTTCAAACAGAATTAAAAAATCGGGGATATTTTAAATATCACACGGCTACAGGCTATTATGGCCATATTACCGCCGATGCAGTTAGGGCATTCCAAAGAGAAAAAGGGCTCGCAATTGATGGAATTGTAGGTAACAATACGTACAATGCCCTTTTTGAAAATAATAGCACTAATAGTATTAATACCAATACTCTTCAAAAGGGTGCTGTTGATTGGTTTAGTAAGGTTCAATACATATTTCCAAGAGGAAAAAATGCCAAAATCACTGATATTAAAACTGGTAAATCCTTTATTATTAAAAGGACCTTTGGTACAAACCATGCCGATGTGGAAGCTCTAACAAAAGAAGATACGAAGATAATAAAGGATATATGGGGAGGATTTAGCTGGGAAAGAAGGGCTGTTGTAGTTGAAGTAGACGGTCATATACTTGCTGGTTCAATGACTGCCATGCCCCATGCAGGGGTTGATAATAAGCCCGCTGTGGTAGTGGTAAATAATAGAAGTGGTGGATATGGTAGAGGCCAAAACCTTGATGCTGTAAAAAATAATGGTATGGATGGTCATATTGACATTCATTTTTTAAATAGCAGGACTCATGGCACTAACGTTATGCAGAAAGTTCATCAGGATAAAGTCAAGGAAGCCGCAGAGCATATCTCAAAGAATTAAGAATAAGGCAACTTTCGTTGCCTTATTCTTGTCTAATGGGTAATTCAATAATCCAGTAACCATATTCTCCTGTGGTTGGTTTTACATCCCTACAACATAGAAAACTACTACAGCCAAAGACCTTGGCTCTTTCTACCATATTAGGATAGTAAATATCTGGAATACCTAAGCAGTAAGTATTTAATTCTTTGTTTTGGCCAAGTAAAAGATGGTTATATTTTTTAGCCCCTACAAGAAGATACGGATTACTGTACCATCGCCACGGATAATCTAAAATGAGGGGAAGTTCTTCATATGAAATCCTATACCATTCCATACCTTCACTGGGTTTTTCAAAGGGATTCATTCTAATATTCCCTTCTAGAATCTTCCTTAGGAAATCTTCTTTTTTAGGCTCATTCCTTGGAAATTGCCATTTGTTATCAGGTATAAAATAGGATGGTTCCTCTTCATCTAACTTAGAATCTTCTTCTTTATCTTCCTTATCTTCCTTATTTTCCTTAGGAATTTCTTCAGACATCCTCTTTATAGGCTCTTCATTTTCGACTTGCTCCTCTTTGGTAAAACTTTTTTCTGTCTTTTCATCTTCCTTTGGAAGTTCTTCATTATTATTTATCTTCCATGGAAATGGTTCTTTTTTAAAACCTACAAGTGGTATTGAGTTTTCATGGGTTAAAATAACTACTCCCTCGAATTTATCTATAGAGAGGCCACTCCCCCCTACATCTCCCCTATCTACTTCTATATTTATATCTCTTTTCCCTTTTTCATCCACATAAAAAGATTCTATGAGAATTTGTTTGGGGCCTTCCGGTAAATTAGCAAGCAAAAAAGCTCTATATCCTTTTTCCCTTGGAATAAGCTTTAAATCTTGCACATATATTTGTACTTTAGCTTTATTACCATAGGAGTTTATTTTGCAATATCCAGAGGGCTCTTTATTAGCAAAGGAATACCCTCTTGTGTCCTGTTTTAAGATAATAAAAGTTCGATAATTACGCTTTTCCAATTTAACTCCCCCATTTCATACCTTGTCTTTATAATATATTGGGGAAGTTCTAAAAATATGCTAATATTCTTTACTTAGTGCATCAGACAACTTAGCAAAATCATGAATGGATAGCATTTCTCCTCTAATCTTTTCATCAAACCCTAAACCTTTAAATATTCCACCCATTTCTTCTTTAGAAAGGGTCGTTATATTATTATTTATAAGACTATTTATAAGGGTTTTTCTTCTTTGGGAAAAAGAGGCCTTTATTATTCTGAAAAACAACCTTTCATCTATGGCCTCTACTGAAGGCTTCTCTAGAACTTCTAAATGTATCACGGCAGAATCTACATTAGGTCTTGGTATGAAAGAATTTCTCGGTACCTTTGCTATGATACTAGATTTTGCATAGTAAGCTGTGGTAAGGGTAATTGCCCCATAATCCTTATTATTAGGGGAAGCTATTAGCCTCTTTGCCACTTCCTTTTGGACCATTACAGTTATACTTGAAACTGGAAGGTTATTTTCTAAGAGTCCCATAATAATGGGAGTTGTTATATAATACGGGAGGTTAGCTACTACCTTAATCGGCTTATTTCCGTTTTTATCCTCTACTAATTTTTTAATATCTACTTTTAAGATATCATTATGGATTATTTCTATATTTTTGCACTCCCCAAGGGTTTCACCTAATATAGGTATTAACTGATTGTCTATTTCTATAGCAATAACCTTTTTTGCATACTGGGATAATACTTGGGTTAGGCTCCCTATTCCAGGTCCTATTTCTAATATGCAGTCTTCATCTGTAATTCGTGCACCATTTATTATTTTATTTAATACATGGGTATCAATTAAAAAGTTTTGACCATATTTTTTTCTAAAAATAAAAGGATATTTATTTAATATTTCTTTTGTCTTATTAGGAGTTGCGATTAATTCCATGGTTTCTCCTCCATTTTTCAATCCTTTTTATAACCTACAAAAAGCCGAATACCTTCGGCTTTGGCTATTGTACTAATATATATACTTTTCTTTGTTGTCTTCCAAATTGCAGGGCTTCCTTTTTTGTATCAAAGTATAAGTCAATCTTTTTTCCTTTGATAGCTCCCCCCGTATCTTCTGCTACTGCATATCCATACCCTTCAACATATAATTTAGTTCCAAGGGGGATTACCCTTGGGTCTACAGCAACTGTTCCTACCCTTGCTCTAGTTCCTGTAGCAGTAATGCCAAATCCCGGCTCCCCCGGATTTTTCCCTGTATCTGCATAACTTGCTGTATAGGCAGTAGTATTCATTATTATTTCTTTTGTGTACTTATATGACTTTCCGTCAATTCCCTCAATTACATTTTCAGCACCTATTTTTATAATTTCATCTTGAGGTTCTTCTAGGATTATTTCAGCAATTACTTCGCTCTTTTGTTCATCCTCCCCAATATACTCAACCTTTGTTGTAACCTCTTTTAAGCCATTGGCTCCTTGGTTGATTAATTCCTTCTCCCCTATGGGTAAGTTAGGTGTTTCTATAATTTGTGTCTTATAGGGTATCTCTTCTTCTATCGTAACAACTTCTTCTCTATGGGTCCTAACTTCTAGTTTCATATGGGGTAAAATTTTATCGTTAAGGGAGTTATTTATGCTTCCCCTCTCCCCTAACATAATTCCCTGCTCTTTTATGAAATCCTCTATAGTTTCTGTTTTAGTATATATTTCTTCTTCCTTTCCGTCTATAGTTAAATCAATGGGGATTGCTCTAATTATTTTGATGGTCATTCCTTCTACCAAATTCTCATGCATGGTCACATTAAGCTCATCATCTTTATCTAAAATGATGCTTTGTTCTTGTAAAAAGGTTTCTACTGTAGACTTTGGTGTCCTATATAGGGTAGATTTATTATTGTCAATTACAGTTACCTCTTTTAACATCAATTGATATGCTGTTGCACTACTTGAGCCTAGTAAAAACATGACCATAATGAGAAATAAGGTTCTTGTTTTTTGATTCATTTCTGTACCTCCTGCATCCAAATTGATACCTTGGTATTATAGATGGGAAACTATGGATTGTCAAATTTTTAAATGTATATTAATTCCAAATCCCTGTAATCCTTGATATCTCTATTATATACAGGTATTTTACAACTTATTCATAAATATTTTATTATTTTGTAAAACTTATTTTACATTTTCTTAATATATGAAAAAACCAGAATATATAAGGCTTTGAGCCCTTTTTTATATTCTGGTTCATCATTTTTTATATTTTCCTTTGTAATATAAACTTAATATTTCTCAAATTTTAAACAACTCTCTACCATTTTCCTTTGTTATCCTTGCTATCTCCTTAACATCTACATCCTTAATATTAGCTATTTTTTCGACAATATATCTTAAATTAGTTGAATCATTTCTCTTTCCCCTAAAGGGCACGGGGCTAAGATAAGGGGCATCTGTCTCGATGAGAATTGAAGATAGGGGTATTTCTTTGATTACCTCTATAACCTTCTTTGCATTCTTAAAAGTAGTTGTCCCTCCAATCCCTATATAAAACCCTTTTTTAACATATTCCTTAGCCATTTCTACACTACCAGAATAACAGTGTATAACCCCTTTTCGTGGTTTTACTTTACTAATAATATCAAAGGTCTCATAGCTTGCTTCCCTACTATGAATGATAACTGGCAATTCTATTTCCTTTGCCCAATTTAATTGCCTTTCAAACCAATGCCTTTGCAAATCCCTAGGGGAATTATCATAGTGATAATCAAGACCTATCTCCCCGATGGCTACTACCTTATATTCCTTAGAAAGGCCCTTTAACTGCTTAAAGTTATCTTCATTTAATTCCTTAACATCATGGGGATGAACCCCTATACTACAATAAATATATTCATATCTCTTAGCCAATTCTATTCCAGCTTTGGATGAAGAAACATTAGCAGCCACCTGTATAACATAGTCAATCCCCTCTATGGGAAGCTTTTCTAAAAGTTCTTCTCTGTCCTCATCAAAAGCCTTATCATCATAATGGGCATGGGATTCAAAATACATTATTTCACCTTCGCTCCGCTTTCAATATCTTTATCAGTCGATGCCAAAACTAAATTTCCATCTTCATCGGATGCTGCTAATATCATTCCTTCGGATAGTATTCCTCTTAATTTTACAGGTGGTAAATTGCATACTACTATGACCTTTTTACCTACCATTTCCTCGGGGGTATAGTGCTTTGCAATACCAGAAACTATTTGTCTTGTTTCTTTTCCTATTTTAATCTGAGATTTTAGAAGTTTATCAGCTTTTTCTACCTTTTCACAGCTAAGGACTTCTCCTATCCTAAGATCCATTTTGGCAAAATCATCAATCGAAATGTATTCAGCATTTTTCCCGTTACTTTTTGTTTTTGCAACAAATTCTTCCCTAGTTTTCCTTTGGGCTTCTTCTAATTTTTCCAATTCCAGTTTTATATCAATTCTTGGAAACAATATTTCACCTTTTCTTACAGTAAAGTTTTGAGGAAGCATACCCCAGGTTTTTGTACTATCCCAAGTTGTCATTTGTCCCTCTATTATTCCTAGCTGTTCCCATATCTTCTTGGGAGTTGCTGGCATAAAGGGGTGAACGAGTATAGATGCAATACGGATAACCTCACCTAGGTTGTATAAAACATTAGAAAGCTCGTCCCTTCTAGCTTCGTCCTTAGCTAAAATCCAGGGAGTCGTTTTATCTATATATTTATTGGCTCTTCTAACTAAACTCCAAATCTCTATTAAGGCATCACTAAATAGAAGTTTTTCCATATGTTCTTCTACTTTAGATACAGTTTCTAAGGCCATGGCTTTAATATCGGAATCAAAGGGTGAAGGCTTTTTATCTTCTATCAAAGTACCACTGAAATATTTATCAACCATGGCTATGGTTCTTGATATAAGGTTACCAAAATCATTGGCTAAATCTGCATTTATTCTTTGAATTAATGCTTCATTGCTAAAGTTTCCATCTTGTCCAAAGGCAACTTCCCTAAGTAAAAAATATCTAATGGCATCGGAACCATAATGATCCACTAACACCTTTGGATCGACTACATTTCCCTTTGACTTTGACATCTTTCCTCCGTCTATTACGAGCCATCCGTGACCAAATACCTGTTTTGGTAATGGCTCTCCTAATGCCATAAGAAGGGCTGGCCATATAATAGTATGAAAACGAACAATTTCTTTTCCTACTAAATGAACATCTGCAGGCCAATATCTTTTATATTCTTCATCTCTTTCAGATAAATACCCCAAGGCTGTTATATAGTTAGATAAGGCATCTACCCATACATACACCACATGCCCTGGATCAAATTCAATGGGTATTCCCCATTTAAATGAAGTCCTAGATACGCATAAATCCTCAAGCCCAGGCTTTAAAAAATTATTGATCATTTCATTTTGCCTTGTGTTTGGCTGAATAAATTCAGGATTTTTTTCTATATATTCAATTAATCGATCTTGATATTTTGATAGTTTAAAAAAATAACTTTCTTCCTTTACCTTCTCGACTTCCCTATCGCAATCTGGGCACTTACCTTCGTGTAGTTGCCTTTCTGTGTAAAAAGCTTCACAGGGGGTACAATACCAACCTTCATAGGAACTTTTATAAATATCTCCCTTTTCATAAAGCTTTTTAAATATTTTTTGAACTGTTTTTTTATGGTAATCATCAGTTGTTCTAATAAAATTATCATAACTTATATCCATTATCTTCCACAATTCTTTAATCCATGTTACAATTGAATCAACATACTTTTTTGGAGGCATGCCTTTTTGCTTGGCAATACGCTCAATTTTTTGACCATGTTCATCGGTCCCAGTTAAAAATTTTACATCAAAACCCCTAAGTCTCTTATATCTTGCCATGGTATCGGCGGCTACGGTAGTATAGGAATGACCTATATGTAGCTTATCACTAGGGTAATAAATAGGTGTTGTAATATAGTAGGTTTTTTTACTCATTGTACTCCTCCATCTCCTCTAACATATTAAAAAATATTATATATCCTTTAAATGAAAAATGCAAAACCTTATATTTTTAGTTTTTACCATTATATATAAAGTATGTTTATCTTTAATGTATATATACTAACTTATAGGTTTAGAATATAGATTAAAGTTTAGTTATTACTATTTTTTCTACTATTTACTTGACACCCTTAGGACAAATTATGTATTATTAAAATGGGGAAAATTTGAAAGTTTTATTTGTTTTTTCCCATATAAATACATAAATAAATTAACAAGGAGGATTAATTTATGGCGACTCAAGCAAGATTTCAAAGGGACCAAATTGGGGCGGACAACCCTATTTTCTCCCAGATTAGAGCAACTATCGAAACACCTTTTTATGGTAATAATGTAGTTAAGGTTACTTCGTTAAAAGAAGCTTACAAATTAGCTGCTGCTTCCCCTGGAACCATTGTAACAGATATGCCTGTTTATAATCCAGAAGCTATTGGCTTAGATGCAGATGCTAAGGTACTACTTTTTAACGATGGTGCTGTTAGCGGTCGTGCTGCAGCAGCTAGAAAAATCATTGGTGAACCAGGAGTTAATACTAACGAATACGCTCTTAAGATTAGCGAAGCTGTTTACAGATCTCGTAATAGCAAAATGTACCATGCTGAAGTTTATGTGGGACTTCATGAAGACTTTATGGTAAAAGCACATTTATTAATACCAGAAGGTCAAGAAAACATTATGTATTCTTGGATGCTTAACTTCCAATATATAACCGATGAATACTTCAATATGTACCAAAGATCTAATAAACTAAAATATGAAGGAGATATCTATGTATTCTCTGATCCTACCTGGTCTCATCCAGAACACCCAATGGGCCTTTCATGCTTTGATCCTGCCCATAACTGCGCTGCAATCCTTGGAATGAGATACTTCGGTGAGCACAAAAAAGGCACCTTAACCCTTGGATGGGCTATTGCAAACCGTAATGGATATGCATCTTGTCATGGTGGACAAAAACGTTACAATTTATCTAATGGAAATAAATTCGTTGCTGGTGTATTTGGCCTTTCAGGTTCAGGTAAATCTACTATTACCCATGCCCGCCATAATGATAAATATAATATCACAGTTCTTCATGATGATGCCTTTGTTATTTCCACTGAGGACAGCTCTTCTGTTGCTCTAGAACCTGCTTACTTTGACAAAACCCAAGACTACCCATTAGTTTCCGAAGATAACAAATACTTATTAACTGTACAAAATAATGCTGCAACTATAGATGAAGACGGTAAAGTGGTCATCGTTACAGAAGATATCAGAAATGGAAATGGCCGAGCAGTAAAATCTAAGTTATGGTCTCCTAACCGTGTTGATAAATTCGACGAACCAGTTAATGCTATCTTCTGGTTAATGAAGGATCCAACCCTTCCTCCTGTTGTAAAATTAAAAGGAGCAGAACTTGCTTCTGTTATGGGAGCTACCCTAGCAACAAAAAGAACTACTGCTGAAAGACTTGCACCAGGTGTAGATCCTAATGCATTAGTTGTAGAGCCCTATGCCAACCCATTTAGAACATATCCATTAGCAGATGATTACAACAAATTTAAGGCTTTATTCCATGACAGACATATTGATTGCTATATTTTAAACACAGGATTCTTTATGGATAAGAAAGTAACCCCTGCTGTTACTTTAGGAGCATTAGAGGCTATTATTGAAGGAGATGCTCAGTTTAAGCCTTGGGCAAACTTCTCTGATATAGAAATCCTCGAAATTGAAGGCTTTATTCCTGATTTAAATGACTCTGAATATACAGATCAATTAAAGAAAAGAATGGAAGATAGGATAAAATTCATCGAATCTAAAAAAACAGTAAGAGAAGGATTCGACAAACTTCCTGATGAAGCTTTACAGGCACTTAAAAAGGTTGTTAATGAACTAAAATAAGAAGAAGCCATGGGCTTCTTTTTATTTTCCAAAAATCCATAAGGTAATATAAAAAGAGGCAACTACCCCCGCTAGATTAGCAATTATTGCTCCTGAAAGTGTATACCTGGTCTTTTTAATCCCAATAGACATAAAGTAAACTGACATAGTATAAAAAATTGTTTCTGTACATCCCATCATAATAGAAACAAACCTTCCAATGAATGAATCTGGTCCGTACTGCTTAAATAAATCTAAAACCAATCCTAAACTAGCAGAAGAAGAGATACTTCTTAATATTGTAAGAGGAATTAATTCCGATGGAAAAGAAGTAAAAGCAAATAAAGGTTTAAGTATTCTTTCAATATAACCTAGGGTTCCTGATACCCTAATGATTCCCACAGCAATCATTAGGCCTATTAAAGTGGGCATAATAGTCAAAATGGTATTTACACTCTTCCTTGCTCCTTCTACGAACACATCAAATATATTAACCTTTTTCAATAACCCATAGGTAAGTACCCCCATTACTATTACTGGGACCATAAAATCTGATATATAAAAAATCCATTTCAAACTCTTTTCCTCCTTTCCATGATTTTCCCATACACAACTGCCGTCAGAGTCGATATAAGAGTAGCTAATATGGAAGGTCCGATTATCTCTGATGGATTAATTGAACCGTATTGAGATCTATAGGCTATAATATTTATAGAAATAAGTTGTACAGAGGAAATATTAACAATTAAAAACATACACATAGCATTACTGGCCTCATCCTTCTTAAGGTTTAATTTTTGTAATTCTTTCATTGCCAATAAACCCGGTGGAGTAGCCCCCCAGCCAAGGCCCAATATATTTGCAATTAAATTTGTAGCTATGTATTTTTGTGCTTTATGGCCATCGGGGATATCTGGAAACAAGAACCTTAAAACAGGCCTTATTTTTTCTGTTAGAACATTAATGAGCCCAGATTTTTCGGCTATCCCCATAATGCCCATCCAAAAAGCCAAAGCCCCTAAAAGCTTAATGCACACCTCTACCCCTTCCCTCGAAGAGTTTATTGCTGTATTGGTTACCTCCCCCATTGTTCCTGTAAAAGCAGCCACTACAATTCCTATTAAAATCATAAACCCCCATAAATAATTTAACATATATTCCCCACCCTATATAAACTTTAAAAATCCTCTCTTTATATATATGACTTTATTATTAAAATATGAACAAGCCCTATCTTTAGTTTTCTTATATGTTTAATCTGATTTTTGTCGAATTGTCGAAAATTACTTAAAGTTATTTTTCCAGTTAATTTATCACTTTATTTACTAAAAAGTGTATATTAGATTATTTTTCCAAATGCATTTTCTTATTAAAAATATCTTTCTACAAAAAACACCCTTTTTAAAGTGATTTATATAACTAATATTGTATTTTGTTCTTTAAATTTCATTTTTATTGTTGACTTTTATTGTTAATTATGGTATTCTGATATTGTATTAATATGTCGAAAAAAGAAATATAAAGAGGAGAGGATATAGTATGAAATCAACAGGTGTTGTAAGAAAAGTAGACGAATTAGGAAGAGTTGTTCTTCCAATTGAATTAAGAAGAAATCTAGATATTCACGAAAAAGATGCATTAGAAATTTTTGTAGATAATGATAAAATTATCTTAAAAAAATATGAACCAGCGGATATCTTTACTGGTAGTATGGATGATTTAATTTATTATAAAGGAAAGAAAATTTCTAGAGATACAATCCTTGAACTTGTAAGACTTGCAGGAATGGAATTAAAATAAAAAAAGCCAATATAATTGGCTTTTTTTATTTTATCTTATGAATTATCTGGTACACTTCTCTTTTACTTATTCCTCTATCTTTTGCCACTTGTTTCATCGCATCTTTTTGGTTCTTGCCCGTCTCTAAGTATTGTTTAAAATGCTTTTCAATAGTTATAGCTTCCCATTTTCTTACTTCTATTTCATTAATTTCTTCCCTCGTTATTCCTTCAATGACTAAAACAAATTCTCCTTTTGCCTCATTTTCTTTGTAAAAAGGTATAGCCTCTTCAAATGTGGTTTTTTTAACCTCTTCATACTGTTTTGTAAGTTCCCTTATTATTGATATATTTCTATTACCTAAGGTCTTATACAGGGCTTCTAGAGTCTTGCAAAGCCTATGGGGAGCTTCATATAATACAATGGTCCTATCCTCCTGTGATATGATACTCAACCGCTCCCTCTTTTTTTTATTTTCTATTGGCAAAAAGCCTTCAAAAACAAATTTTTCAGTGGATAATCCCGAAATAATAAGTCCCGAGATAACTGCTGATGCCCCTGGTATAGGGACAACTTTTATATTATTTTCATATGCGAGTTTAACCAAGTCCTCCCCAGGATCTGATATTCCCGGAGTCCCTGCATCAGTTACAAGAGCAATGTTTAATCCTTTTTTTAGCTTTTCAATAAGAATAGGTCCCTTATTTATCTTATTGTGTTCGTGGTAACTAGTTAGGGGTGTGTTAATATTCAAGTGGTTTAAAAGCTTTTTGGTACGTCTTGTATCTTCTGCCCCTATTAAGTCCACTTCCTTTAATATTCTTACGGCCCTATAGGTTATATCTTCTAAATTCCCTATGGGTGTCGCACATAAGTACAATATTCCTAACATTTATTAACCCCTTTTTTCTTTATATAATTCCTTTATCTTTTCTGTATACTGCCTCTTTTCATTGTAAATAATAAGGGGCTCTAAAACCTTAAGTAAAGGTCCTGCATTTTTAATTGCCTCTATAAGAAGCATATTAGGTGCCTTACCGATATAAGGATGAACTAATTGCATCTTCTTTGGTTCAAGGCGATATTTTCTTAAAATCTCTATTATATCTACCAGTCTTTGGGGCCTGTGAACCATGTAAAAACGCCCCTTATTTTTTAGCAAATAGGCAGCAGCCCCTATCACATCCTCTAGGGAACAAAATACTTCATGCCTTGCTATAGTTCTTGCTTCATTTATACTAAGGAGGCCTCCCCCCTCATTCATATAAGGAGGATTGGATGTAATAACATCGAAAGAATCATTATTATAACAATCTTTAACATTCCTTATATCTTGATTGTGTATTTCTACTTTATCCTCTAATCCATTAAATAATACACTTCTTCTTGCCATGTCTACATTTTGAGGTTGGATCTCAATACCAATAAACTTATGACCTTTGGTTTTTGCCTCTAGTAAAATGGGTATAACCCCATTACCCGTTCCCAGATCAAGAACTATTTCCCCTTCTTTTACTTCTGTAAAAGAAGAAAGCAATACTGCATCCATTCCAAAGCAAAAATAATTGGGATTTTGTATGATATGGTATCCATTTAAGTTAAGATCATCTACCCGCTCTCCCTCTTTTAATGTTATATTATTCATTAAGTTCTTCCTCTATTATTATATCATTATCTTCCTTCTTCTTTAGAGAAGGATTAAATTTGATATCTTCTACAGGATATATAGCCACTTCCGTATCTCCTTCTTTTTTAATAACAGCAACCCTTATTAGTTGACGAAGTACATTAACTGATAGTACCGTCCCTTGTCCATCCGGTGTCATTACTTCTTGTCCTATATCGGGAAGTTTTTCATTAATTTCTTTATAGGTTTCCTCTTCATATTTTAAGCAGCACATTAGCCTTCCACATACCCCTGATATCTTAGTAGGGTTTAGGGATAAATTTTGTTCTTTTGCCATCTTTATAGACACCGGCTGGAACTCCGATAAAAAACTGGAACAACATAAGGGCCTTCCACATATCCCTATACTGTTCATCATTTTCGTTTCGTCCCTCACCCCAATTTGCCTAAGCTCAATCCTTGTCCTAAAAATAGATGCTAAATCTTTTACGAGTTCTCTAAAGTCAATTCTACCCTCTGCGGTAAAATAAAACATTATTTTATTATTATCAAAAGTAAATTCTACATCAATCAACTTCATATCTAGATTATGACTTTTTATTTTTTCTTTACATATATCAAAGGCTTCTTTTTCTTTTTTCTTATTTTCTTCTTCTATTTTATCATCTTCTTCAGATGCAATTCTGATAACCTTTTTTAAAGGGTGCAATAATTGTTCCTCGGGGACAGCCTTGTTTGATATGATTACAGTACCATACTCTACTCCCCTTGCTGTTTCCACTATAACATGGCTCCCTTTTTCTATTTCCAGACCTTCCGGATCAAAGTAGTATACTTTACCGGCTCGTTTAAAACGAACTCCAATTATATCAATCATTATCATTCTCCTTTATGCTTAGTAACATTACTTCTAAAGTCAGCTGAAAATTAGCATTTTGACTAAGCTGTCTTTTTGCCTTCTCGATAGCCCTTAGGGATTTATCTATTCTATTATAAGATAAATCTGTACTCATATTCAATAACTCATTCATTTTATCTTTATTTATTATATATGGATTATTTCCCGTTTGTTTAATAAATAAGATATCCCTATACCAAATGTACATTAGGTCTAATAAAAAATTTATTTCTTCTTTATAACTTTCCATTTCTTTTTGTATTTCAAATAAATCTATTAGGTTTTCATTTCGAATTTCCTCTGACCACCTAATTATATTATCCCTAGCATTAGTAAAATAATCCGATTTCATTATTTCTTTTACTTTACCAATGCTCCCGTCAGAAAATGGTATATATAAATCAATTTTCCCATCTTGGACTTGATTATTCGAAATAAAATATTCCTTAATTTCATCAAACCTTAAAGGCTTTAATTTTATAAGGAAACATCTTGATATAATTGTAGGAAGAAATTGTTTAATATTAGTAGAAATAAGAATTATAATTCCATATGGTGGTGGTTCTTCTATGGTCTTTAAAAGGGCATTTTGAGCCTGTATGGTCATCTTATCAGCATTTTCTACAATATATATCTTGTATTTATACTTATATGGTTTTGTTTCTACATCCTTTTGAATATTATCCCTAACTTGGTCTACTCCCAAACTTCTTTTACTTGGGGTTATAAAAAAAACATCGGGATGGTTTAATGAATCAAAAGCCCTACAGGAAGTACATTCATTACAAGGGGTAATCCCCCCCTTAAGACACTGAAGGGTTTTTGCATAGGTAAAAGCAATGGTTTTTTTACCGATACCATCTAGTCCATCAATTATATAGCTATGGGATATTTTCTTGTTTTTAATCCCCTGTTGAAGGCTTTTAATTACTTCTTTATGCCCTACTATTTCTTCAAAGGTATTCATTTAAAAACTCCCGTCTATAGATTATTATAAAATCATCTAAGAAGAACCAACCTTAAATATAACAGTAGTTAATCTTTAAAGTTGGTTCTTTTAAATAATGAATATTATTTATAATAAACTTTTAATATTCTTTGAAAAGTTTGCTTTACGTCATTATATCTAGGAGCAATCCCCTGATTTCATCTACTTTCGATAATATTCTTAAATGATCCTTTTCTTTTGTTATTAACTCTTGAGCCAATTCATCTAAATTTTCATTAACCTTTTTAACTATGCCATAAACCCTATGCCTTCCCCTTTTATCTAGAAAATTTTCCCTTGAAAACTGATGGGATCTAGATACCACTTCATTCATAAACTCGGAAACCATAATTTTATATTTCTTTAGATCCTTAACATCCATATGGTCCGCTAATTTTTTACCTTGGATAGTTATATCATCTATCATTTTTCCTAATTTATGCTGAAGTTCCGATTCATCAATTTTACTTAGAAGAGTAAAGGCAAAATCTTTTTCTCCTACCTTTTCTTTTACTTCTTTTGTGCCTTGTATATTAGGTGTTTGAATTGGCCCTACTTTCATATCCATTGAACTTTCCCCTTTTTAAAACTAGATTTTTTTGAACTTTTCTACATCCAATACGAAAATCGTAGCTCCACCTACGGTTACTTCAATAGGATAAGGAATATAACCTTCCGTAATATTGGTTGGAGGTAAATTGGCGGTAGTTACTTGTCTTCTGCTCTTACATTTTTCTTCTATTATATTCATGACTTCTTGAACTTTTTCATCTTCTATTCCAATAAAAAGAGTGGTATTCCCCGATTTTAAAAACCCTCCCGTACTAGCTAACTTTGTAGCCCCAAATCCTTTTTTACTAAGTTCATCCATCACTCCATGGGCATCATCATCATGAATTATAGCAGTTACTAATTTCATATTACCCCTCCTCTAAAAATTTATTGATTTCTTTTATAATTTGGTTTTTAACTTCCTCTGCCGGTTTTCGTGCATCAATGATCTTTATTCTATCGGGATGGCATTTCAATAGCATCTTGTAACCTTCATATACAAGATTGTGAAAGGATAAATGCTCCCCTTCCAACCTATCTGGAGATTTCTGATTTAATTTTCTATCCATAGCCTTCTTAGGTTCTATATCGAAAAAGAAAGTTATATCTGGTATTATTCCCTGTAAGGCAAATTTATTAATTGATTCTATTAATTCTACCCCTAGCCCTCTAGCATAACCTTGGTAAGCAACACTAGAATCTACAAATCGGTCACTAATTACAACTTTTCCATCTTCTAAAGCTGGTTTTATCTTTTCTTCCACATGCTGTGCCCTTGATGCTGCATAAAGAAGAGCCTCGGTCATATTGGATAGTTTTTTATTATTTGTATCTAAAATAATATTTCTGATTTGTTCACTAATATCTGTTCCTCCAGGCTCTCTTGTAATGATAACTTCATAACCCCTACTTAAGAAATACTTTTTTATTTCCCCTATCTGAGTTGATTTTCCCGAACCGTCAGGTCCTTCCATAGTAATAAATAAACCTTTCATTAATTCACCCCGTAATAATATCTATGGTCTTTTTATTTGTTCTCTTCTTAATTTGTTCTATATGTGTCTTTGTAATTTCTTCCCCTGGAGACAATAAAGGAATGCCTGGAGGATAAAAAACCACAAATTCTCCTGATACTTCTCCAATAGATTCTACTAATTTTATGGACTTTTTAGGTGCATAGAAAGCTTTCCTTGGAGAAATTATAATATTGGAATTAGGATATGTTGTATTAATTATATCGGATTTTTCCTTCCCTAACATTAATTTCTCATCAATATTCATCATTGCATTTATAAGTAAGTTAAACCCCTCTAAGGTATCTGATATGGTAGAAATACCAACAAGGTGGATTTCACTAGATAATTCTACTTGAATTTTATATTGGTCCCTTAGAATGCCGTCAACTTCTATACCTGATTTATTACTTCTTCCAGTATAAAAAACTAATCTTGAAATGTCAATTTTATGGATATCATACTGATTATTTAACTCTTCCCCCAAAAGACCTATGTTATTTAGGCTCATTAAATTCTCTCTTAATGTAAGTATATTATCTATATATCTTTTAAAAAAGCTTTCAGCTTTATCTTCTAGATTTTTTCTAAGCAAATCCATTGTACCCATAAAAATATAAGAAGGGCTACTAGTTTGAATCATTCTTATTATTTGTCTTATTCTCTCTCCCTTAGCTCTATTTCCTTTAAAATGGATAAGAGCACTTTGGGTAAGAGCAGGTAAAGTCTTATGAAGACTTTGAATTACAATATCGGCCTCACTATTTAGGGCGGTATCGGGAAAACTTGAGTGAAATTTAAAATGAGCGCCATGGGCCTCATCCACAATCAGTATCTTTCCATACTTATGGGATATATCAGCAATTTTTTTAATATCAGAAGTAAATCCCTCATATGTAGGACTAGTAATAAAAATGGCTTTAATCCTGGGATAGAGCTTTATGGTTTTTTCTACTTCCTCAGGTGATATTCCTCCCAATAATCCATAGGGCTTTATAATCCTAGGATTAATATATCTAGGGATAACATCCCCTAAAATCATCCCATGATAAGTAGAATGATGACTATTTCGTGCTATAATCATTTCATCCCCTGGATTACACACTCCTAATATTGAGGCTATAACCCCTGTTGTAGAACCATTGACTAAAAATAAGGTTTCATCTGCTCCAAAGGTTTTAGCCATTAGGTTTTGAGCTTCCTTTATTATTCCTTGGGCTTCATATAGATTATCCATGCCCTTAACTTCTGTGACATCTAATAAAGTTAAAAAAGGATTATCTAGGCCTCTTCCTAATTTATGGCCAGGCATATGAAAAGGATAAACCTCTTTATTATATTCTATTAACTTTTGGTACAAAGGTGCTTTATTCATAAAATCAATCCTATAAGTTATTTCTAGTTTTATATTTACAGTATACCAAATTTCCCGTTATTTTAAAACAAAAAAGGTCATAGAATATTCTATGACCTTTGATGAGCTACCCGGGACTCGAACCCGGGACACCTGGATTAAAAGTCCAGTGCTCTACCGACTGAGCTAGTAGCCCCCGTAAATTATGTAAAAATGGTGCCCAGAGCCGGAATCGAACCAGCGACACGAGGATTTTCAGTCCTCTGCTCTACCGACTGAGCTATCTGGGCTTAATTGCGGAGGCCGGATTTGAACCAACGACCTTCGGGTTATGAGCCCGACGAGCTACCAGACTGCTCCACTCCGCGATATTATAAAATGGTGGAGGGAGAAGGATTCGAACCTTCGAAGTCGCTGACAACAGATTTACAGTCTGCCCCCTTTGGCCACTCGGGAACCCCTCCACATAAAGCCGACGATCGGACTCGAACCGATAACCTGCTGATTACAAGTCAGCTGCTCTGCCAATTGAGCCACGTCGGCATATACTTATTATATACAATTAATATTTTTTCATTCATGATGGGCGCAATAGGGCTCGAACCTATGACCCCCTGCTTGTAAGGCAGGTGCTCTCCCAGCTGAGCTATGCGCCCATGATAGTATAGTAATAATGGCGACCCAGAAGGGACTCGAACCGATAACCTGCTGATTACAAGTCAGCTGCTCTGCCAATTGAGCCACGTCGGCAAGTTTAAGGATGACCCATAGGAGACTCGAACTCCTGTTACCGCCGTGAAAGGGCGGTGTCTTAACCGCTTGACCAATGGGCCATGTTGGCTCCCCGAGTAGGATTCGAACCTACGACCCTCCGGTTAACAGCCGGATGCTCTACCGCTGAGCTATCGAGGATTA